>NZ_KV822038.1:450185-530452 GCF_001815805.1 Streptococcus sp. HMSC072D05 | reverse complement strand
AAAAATCAGCCATCGTCAGGAAGAAGCCATGCTTGAGTGGGAAGAATTATCAGAGCAGGTGTAAAGATGGAACATCTTGGAAAAGTATTTCGTGAATTTCGAACCAGTGGGAACTACTCTTTAAAGGAAGCAGCGGGCGATTCTTGCTCGACCTCTCAGTTATCTCGCTTTGAGCTTGGTGAGTCTGATTTAGCAGTTTCCCGTTTCTTTGAGATTTTGGATAATATTCATGTGACTATTGAAAATTTCATGGACAAGGCTAGGGATTTTCAAAATCATGAACATGTTGCCTTGATGGCACAGATTATTCCGCTTTACTACTCAAATGATATTGCAGGTTTTCAAAAGCTTCAAAGAGAACAACTTGAAAAGGCTAAGAGTTCGACCAATCCCCTCTATTTTAAGCTGAATTGGATTCTGCTACAAGGACTGATTTGTCAAAGAGATGCTTATTACACGATGAGGCAGAGTGATTTGGAAAAGGTAGCAGATTATCTTTTTCAAACAGAAGAATGGACTATGTATGAGTTGATTCTTTTCGGAAATCTCTATACTTTCTACAATGTGGACTATGTGGCTCGAATTGGCAGAGAAGTGATGGAGAGGGAAGACTACTACAAGGAAATTGGTCGGCATCGAAAACTTGTTTTGATTTTAGCTCTTAACTGTTACCAGCATTGTTTGGAAAATCGATCCTTTGCGGATGCGGACTATTTTGAGGGCTATGTGGAGAAGTTAATTGGAAATGGTATCAAGCTTTATGAGCGCAATATCTTCCATTATCTCAAAGGTTTCGCCCTCTACCAGAGAGACTTGAAAGAAGAGGGTTGTAGTCAGATGCGGGAGGCCATGCATATTTTTGCTGTGCTTGGACTTCCAGAGCAAGTGGCTTACTATCAGGAACATTATGAAAAATTTGTAAATCCTTAAATTTCCCAAATAAGGGAAAAATAAAGAGACTCCTTTCAGTTTTGATACAATAGTTTCAAAATTTGAGAGGGGTTTTTTATATGAATCGACATGCAATCCAGTTGATTAGTCGTGGTGCTATTAATAAAATAGGAAATATGCTCTATGATTATGGAAACAGTGTTTGGTTGGCATCAATGGGAACGATAGGGCAGACTGTTCTTGGGATTTATCAAATTTCTGAACTCGTCACATCGATTCTGGTCAATCCCTTTGGCGGAGTGATTTCAGACCGATTTTCGCGTCGCAAAATTTTGATGACGACAGACTTGATTTGTGGCGTTCTTTGCTTAGCTATTTCTTTCATCAGAGATGATAGCTTGATGATTGCTGCCTTGATTTTTGCCAATATTGTTCAGGCGGTTGCCTTTGCATTTTCTCGTACATCTAACAAAGCCATTATAACTGAGGTTGTAGAGAAAGACGAGATTGTGACCTATAACTCTCGCTTGGAGTTAGTTTTACAGGTTGTAGGAGTCAGTTCTCCGGTGCTTTCTTTTCTCGTTTTACAATTTGCCAGTCTCCATATGACGCTCGTTTTAGATGCCATTAGTTTTTTTATCGCATTTACCTTAGTAGCTTTTCTCCCAAAAAAAGAGACTCAGGAACAAGAGAAAAAGACTTTCAGCTGGAAAAATATTTTTGCTGATATGAAAGAAGGGATTCGCTATATTTGGCGCCAGCAAGAGATCTTTTTCCTTTTGGTAGTAGCTTCCAGTGTTAATTTCTTTTTTGCAGCTTTTGAATTTCTCCTCCCTTTTTCAAATCGACTATACGGGGTAGAAGGAGCTTATGCAACTATTTTAACTATGGGCGCTATTGGTTCGATTATTGGAGCTCTTCTAGCTAGTAAAATAAAGGCAAGTGTTTATAATCTTTTGATTCTATTGGCTTTAACTGGAGTTGGAGTTTTTATGATGGGATTACCACTGCCAACTTTTCTCTCCTTTTCTGGAAATTTAGTTTGTGAACTGTTTATGACGATTTTTAATATTCACTTTTTTACTCAGGTTCAAACCAAGGTTGAGGGGGAATACTTGGGAAGAGTACTAAGCACCATTTTTACCTTAGCCATCCTATTTATGCCGATTGCAAAAGGCTTTATGACGGTGCTACCAAGTGTCCATCTCTCTTCTTTTCTGATAATTGGAAGCGGTGTTATCATCCTGTCTTGTTTATCCCTCGTTTATGTGCGAAGTCATTTTAAAAAAGAGTTATAATTTCTCTTTTTTAGAAAATATTTCATTACGAATCATTTTTCAGTCCTTCTCTATTGTGAGGAGGGCTTGCTTTGTGGTAAAATGGGATTATGAATGAAAGAATGAATGAGTTAGTTGCCTTACTCAACCGCTATGCGACCGAGTACTATACGAGTGACAATCCCTCGGTTTCAGATAGCGAGTATGATCGTCTCTACCGAGAGTTGGTTGAGTTGGAAGCCGCCTATCCAGATCAAGTTTTAGCGGATAGTCCAACTCATCGTGTTGGTGGTAAGGTTTTAGATGGTTTTGAAAAATACAGTCATCAGTATCCTCTATACAGTTTGCAGGATGCTTTTTCACGTGAAGAGTTAGAAGCTTTTGATGCGCGTGTGCGAAAGGAATTACCCCAACCGACCTATATTTGTGAGCTGAAAATCGATGGTTTGTCTATCTCGCTTACGTATGAAAAGGGGATTTTGGTTGTTGGTGCCACACGTGGGGATGGTTCTGTTGGTGAAAATATCACCGAAAACCTCAAGCGTGTCAAGGACATTCCTTTGACCTTGCCCGAAGAACTAGATATCACCGTTCGTGGAGAGTGTTACATGCCACGCGCTTCCTTTGATCAGGTCAACCAAGCCCGCCAAGAAAATGGGGAGCCTGAATTTGCTAATCCTCGTAACGCAGCTGCAGGCACCTTGCGTCAGTTGGATACAGCAGTAGTGGCCAAGCGTAATCTTGCTACTTTCCTCTATCAAGAAGCCAGCCCTTCAACTCGTGATAGTCAAGAAAAGGTCTTGGAGCATCTTGAACAGCTTGGTTTTGTAGTTAATCCTAAACGAATATTGGCTCAAAGTATAGATGAGGTATGGGATTTTATCCAAGAAGTAGGACAAGAACGGGAGAAACTGCCTTACGATATCGATGGGGTGGTCATCAAGGTTAACGACCTAGCAGGTCAAGAAGAACTCGGTTTTACCGTTAAAGCACCTAAGTGGGCAGTAGCTTATAAATTTCCTGCTGAGGAAAAAGAAGCTCAACTCCTTTCAGTTGACTGGACAGTAGGTCGTACGGGTGTTGTGACCCCGACTGCCAATCTAACACCTGTTCAGCTTGCTGGCACAACTGTTAGCCGTGCAACTCTTCACAACGTAGATTATATTGCTGAAAAGGATATCCGCAAAGATGATACGGTTATCGTTTATAAGGCTGGAGATATCATCCCTGCTGTTCTGCGTGTGGTAGAGTCTAAACGTGTTTCTGAAGAAAAACTAGATATTCCGACTAACTGTCCGAGCTGTGACAGTCAGTTGCTTCATTTTGAAGATGAAGTGGCTCTTCGTTGTATCAATCCACGCTGTCCTGCCCAAATCATGGAAGGTTTGATTCACTTTGCCTCTCGAGATGCTATGAATATTACGGGTCTTGGTCCATCTATCGTCGAAAAGCTTTTTGCTGCTAATCTGGTTAAGGATGTGGCAGATATTTACCGTTTGAAAGAAAACGATTTCCTTCTTTTAGAAGGCGTCAAGGAAAAGTCTGCTTCTAAACTATATCAGGCCATTCAAGCATCCAAGGAAAACTCTGCTGAAAAACTCTTGTTTGGTCTGGGAATTCGCCATGTCGGAAGTAAGGCTAGCCAACTCTTGCTCCAACATTTCCACTCTATTGAAAATCTAGCCCAAGCAGATCCTGAGGAAGTAGCAAGTATCGAGAGCTTGGGTAGTGTGATTGCCCAAAGCCTTCAGACTTATTTTGCTACAGAAGGATCGAAGATTCTTTTAGACGAGTTGAAAGAAGCTGGAGTTAATCTGGACTACAAAGGGCAGACAGTAGTAGCAGATGCAGCCTTGTCAGGTTTGACAGTTGTATTAACAGGAAAATTGGAACGTCTCACACGTTCTGAAGCCAAAAATAAACTCGAAATCCTTGGTGCTAAAGTTACAGGCAGTGTATCTAAGAAAACGAATCTTGTCGTAGCAGGAGCAGATGCAGGAAGCAAGCTCCAAAAAGCACAAGAACTTGGTATCGAAGTTCGAGATGAAGCTTGGCTAGAAAGTTTGTAAAGAATAGTTGAAAACTAGATGTTAGATAGTCTGAAACTATCTCTCCTGATGTGTTTTTATATCTATTAATGCTATTCTCTATTGTGCTGAAATTCCCGCTAAATTCTTCAGCACTACATAAAAAAATTGAAATTAGGAATTAGGAAAAGAAATGTATAGATACCCAGTAGTCATCCATTTTCACCGAAAAAATGGGGACTATGATGCTTGTTCATTCAGTAGAAAACAGGCAGATGTTAAAGAAAATTTGTATTATGAAAATGACTATTTTGGAGCAAAATTCTCCTTTACAGTTACAAGTGCAGAAAGGCTCGATACTCTGACCTTTTCTGTCGAAATAGATGGAAAGACAAAAGATTATCTCCTACGGTTTAACTATTATCCACTGTTGACTGAGGTTTGGATTTTGGATGGTGATGAGACGGTTTATTATTCTGAAAATCCAGCCATTGCAAGTTCTTGCTATAAAGATCGAAACCCGTTTGCTTTTGATAAAGCCTTTCACAGTGAAAGTTTTGATCACCATTGGGGATACCAAGGAGAGTTGGGGTATAGTATCTCTGACTACCAGACAAGCTTTAAACTCTGGGCTCCAACCGCTACAGCAGTCCAAGTGGTCGTTTATGAAAATACAAGTAACGACGCGCCGATTTGGAAAACCTTTAATCTTGAGCGTGGGAATAGCTATTCATACAGTCATAAGTACAATACCATTGGTGTTTGGAGTGTAGATTTAGACGAAAATCTTGCAGGTAAAGCTTATCAGTATCAGATTGAGTTTCCACACCATCAGACTTTGACACGAGATCCTTACACTATTGCTACAAGCCCTGACGGGAAACGTTCCGTCATTCTCTCTCAGCAAGATAGACAGGTAGAAGGATTTAAAGTCAAGCATGGGACAGACGCTCCTTGGCGTTTGGAAAACCCATGTAAAGCGGTTATCTGTGAGATGCACATTCGTGATTTTACAAAATCGCCAACATCTGGAGTTCCAGAAAATCTTCGAGGGACCTTCCTTGGTGCTGCCCAGACAGGAACGACCAACCAATTCGACCAAGCAACAGCCTTTGATTATATCAAAGAACTCGGCTGTAATTATGTTCAACTCCAACCAATCTTTGATCGCCATAAGGAATATGACGAGGACGGGAATGTAACCTATAACTGGGGTTATGACCCTCAAAACTACAATGCTCCTGAACCAAGTTTCTCTAGCAATTTAGATGATCCTGGACAGGTTATTCGAGACCTTAAAACCATGATTCAAGCATATCATGATGCGGGAATCGGTGTCATTATGGATGTCGTTTACAACCATACCTTTTCAACGGTCGATGCACCTTTCCAAACAACTGTTCCTGATTATTACTATCGTATGAATCCAGATGGAACCTTCCAAAACGGCACAGGTGTTGGAAATGAAACCGCAAGCGAACACGAAATGTACCGCAAGTATATGATTGACTCACTCCTTTATTGGGTAAAAGAATACAATATTGACGGTTTCCGTTTCGACTTGATGGGAATTCACGATATCAAAACCATGCAGGCAATTCGTTGGGCACTGGATGAAGTTGATCCACGTATTATCACCTATGGAGAAGGTTGGGATATGGGGACCGGTCTTGCACCTTATGACAAGGCCAAGAAGGACAATGCCTACCAGATGCCAAATATTGGATTCTTCAATGATGATCAGCGTGATGCCATCAAAGGAGGAGAAGTTTACGGCTCAATCAAGGCAGGATTTGTTAGCGGTGCAGCTACAGAACCGATTGTAGCCAAAGCTATTCTTGGTAGCCGAGAGTTGGGTTCATATCTTAGTCCAAACCAAGTTCTTAACTACGTGGAAGCCCATGATAATTACAACTTGCATGATTTGTTAGCAACCCTTCACCCAGATCACAGTTCAGATAAGATTATGCGTCAGGTCGAGACAGCAACAGCGATGAGCATTCTTATGCAAGGGATGTCCTTTATAGAGCTGGGGCAAGAATTTGGTCGCACCAAACTCCTTGCTACAGGAGAAAATGGTGAGCTGACTCCGGCAGATAGAGAACGGGCCATGAATAGTTACAATGCTCCAGATAGTGTCAACCAGGTCAACTGGGATTTAATCAATGAGAGACAAGAGAGCATTGACTTTATTCGCCAGATTATTCGCCTAAAAACACAAAGGCGGGCTTTCTCTTATCCTACATACGAAGAAGTTTATCGTCATGTCTTCGTCCATACAGCTGCTGAAAATAGTGGGTGGATTGTTTACGAAATTCACGGTGGATCAGAGAACTTATTGGTGGTATTCAATGCCAAGGGAACTTCCTTCTACTTTGAAAATGCAGGAAATCTAGAAATGCTTGTGACAAATAGTCGTTCTCAAGAGTCTAATGTGATTGATGATATCAGCGTTGCAGTCTTGAAGGTACTTTCATAGTAAATGCTACAAAAAGGTTTAGTTAAAACTAGACCTTTTTTGATTTTTATTGAAAAACCAATATCTAATAGGAATAAATTTCAAATAATTTGAAGAATCAAGTTTGTGAAAAAAATATCAATATTTTCCAAAAAGGGGTTGTAATTTTCTGAAAATTTGATAAAATAAGTTTTAATCATTTTCAGGAGGAAGAGAATTTGACAAATTATCAGAATTTAGTGAATGGAAAATGGAAATCATCGGAAAATGAAATTGCCATCTATTCTCCCATCAATCAAGAAAAACTGGGGACAGTACCCGCTATGAGTCAGGCTGAAGTAGATGAGGCTATGGAAGCAGCGCGTACAGCTCTCCCAGCATGGCGTGATTTAGCACCAGTTGAGCGTGCAGCTTATTTGCATAAGACAGCAGACATTTTGGAACGTGATAAAGAAAAAATTGGTACGATTCTTGCCAAAGAGGTTGCAAAAGGGATTAAAGCAGCCATTGGAGAAGTAGTACGTACAGCAGAATTGATTCGTTTTGCTGCTGAGGAAGGTCTCCGTATCACTGGACAAGCAATGGAAGGTGGCGGTTTTGAAGCTGCAAGTAAAAATAAACTAGCTGTTGTCCGTCGTGAGCCAGTTGGGGTCGTCCTAGCTATTGCACCATTTAACTATCCAGTCAACCTTTCTGGATCTAAGATTGCTCCAGCTTTGATTGCAGGAAATGTCGTTATGTTTAAACCACCAACACAAGGATCTATTTCTGGTCTTTTGTTGGCTAAAGCATTTGACGAAGCAGGAATCCCAGCAGGTGTCTTTAACACCATCACTGGACGTGGTTCTGAAATCGGAGACTACATCATCGAACACAAGGAAGTGAACTTCATTAACTTTACAGGTTCAACACCGATTGGGGAGCGTATTGGTCGTTTAGCTGGTATGCGCCCAATTATGCTTGAACTTGGTGGAAAAGATGCAGCAATTGTCTTAGAAGATGCAGATTTAGAAAATGCAGCTAAGCAAATCGTAGGTGGAGCTTTTAGCTACTCTGGTCAGCGTTGTACTGCCATCAAACGTGTTTTGGTTGTGGAAAACGTAGCAGACAGATTGGCAGAATTGCTCCAAGCTGAAGTTGCTAAGCTAACAGTAGGCAATCCATTTGACAATGCAGATATCACGCCAGTTATTGATAATGCTTCAGCTGATTTCATCTGGGGATTGATTGAAGATGCTCAGGAAAAAGGAGCCAAAGCGCTCAGCCCAATCAAACGTGAGAATAATCTCATTTGGCCAGGACTTTTTGATTATGTCACAAGAGATATGAAATTAGCCTGGGAAGAACCATTTGGACCTGTTCTTCCAATTATTCGAGTTTCAGATGCTAATGAAGCGGTAGAAATTGCTAATGAATCAGAATTCGGTCTTCAATCTTCAGTCTTTACAAATGACTTTAAGAAGGCGTTTGAAATTGCTGAAAAACTTGAAGTTGGTACCGTTCATATTAATAATAAAACACAACGTGGACCAGATAATTTCCCATTCCTTGGTGTAAAAGGTTCTGGTGCAGGAGTACAAGGAATTAAATATAGTATCGAAGCGATGACAAATGTTAAATCCATTGTTTTTGATGTGAAATAATTTATAAAATCAGGAAAACGACTTCCTGATTTTATTTTTTTCAAAAAAATGCAGTTTAAAATTGATAAAAAACGAATATTCTGGTATTATAATAAAAAAATATATGGAAATTGTTTCGTGTTCTATTTTCTGGATATCTTTTTTAAAATGCTAGGTAATTTTTTGAAGGCTTTCATAAAAAAATATGATTTCCTTCGTAAATTACTTGAAAGTTACCTTAAAAGAGTGTATAATAGAATTATAGAAAACGCTTACAAAAGAAAGGGGATTGAATGAATAATCAAGAAGCATTAAGAACCTTTACTACAGGTGAGAACTTTCACCTCCAGCATTATTTAGGAGCGCATAGAGAGGAGAAAAACGGAGAAATAGGCTATACCTTTAGGGTTTGGGCCCCAAATGCACAAGCAGTTCATTTAGTTGGTGATTTTACCGATTGGGTTGAGAATCAGATTCCCATGGTTCGTAATGAAGCAGGTGTTTGGGAAGTCTTTACGAGTCAAGCTCAGGATGGTCAGATTTATAAATATCATATCACGCGTGGAAATGGTCACCAGATTATGAAGATCGATCCATTGGCAGTTTATTTTGAAGCTAGACCGGGTACAGGAGCTGTTTTGACCAATATCCGTGAAAAGAAATGGAAAGATGGCCTTTGGTTAGCACGTCGCAAACGTCTGGGATTTTTCGAGAGACCAGTTAATATATATGAAGCCCATGCAGGATCTTGGAAGAGAAATCCAGATGGTAGTCCCTATACTTTTTCGCAACTGAAAGACGAGTTGATTCCATACTTAGTTGAGATGAACTATACACATATTGAGTTCATGCCTTTAATGGCTCACCCACTTGGATTGAGCTGGGGCTATCAACTTATGGGTTACTTTGCTTTTGAACATTCCTATGGTACACCTGACGAGTTTCAAGATTTCGTTGAAGAGTGTCATATAAATAATATCGGTGTTATCGTCGACTGGGTTCCAGGTCATTTCACTATTAATGATGATGCCTTGGCATATTATGACGGTACACCAACTTTTGAATACCAAGATCACAACAAGGCTCATAACTATGGTTGGGGTGCTCTGAATTTTGACCTCGGGAAAAATGAGGTCCAATCTTTCCTGATTTCAAGTATTAAATTTTGGATTGATTTTTACCACTTAGATGGTATTCGGGTCGATGCAGTGAGCAATATGCTGTATCTAGATTATGATAATGCTCCTTGGACTCCAAATAAGGACGGCGGAAATCTTAACTACGAGGGTTATTATTTCCTTCAACGGTTGAACACAGTGATTAAGTTAGCTCATCCAGATATCATGATGATTGCAGAAGAAAGTTCATCAGCAACAAAGATTACTGGCATGAAAGAAATGGGCGGCCTTGGGTTTGACTATAAATGGAATATGGGCTGGATGAACGACATTCTCCGTTTCTACGAGGAAGATCCGATTTATCGCAAGTATGACTTTAATCTTGTGACTTTCAGCTTTATGTATGTTTTCAATGAAAACTATCTCCTGCCTTTCTCACATGATGAAGTAGTTCATGGTAAGAAGAGTATGATGCATAAGATGTGGGGAGATCGCTACAATCAGTTCGCTGGTCTGCGCAACCTCTACACCTATCAAATTTGTCATCCAGGTAAGAAACTCTTGTTCATGGGTAGTGAGTACGGACAATTCCTCGAGTGGAAGTCCGAGGAGCAGTTGGAGTGGTCTAATCTAGAAGATCCGATGAATGCCAAGATGAAGCATTTTACTTCACAACTGAATCAATTCTATAAAGAGCATCGTTGTCTGTGGGAAATTGATACTAGTTATGATGGTATCGAGATTATCGATGCTGATAATAGAGATCAGAGTGTCCTTTCCTTTATTCGTAAGGGCAAGAAGGACGAAATGTTAGTCTGTGTCTTTAACATGGCACCAGTTGAACGTAAGGACTTTACGATTGGTTTACCTGTTGCAGGTATTTACGAAGAAGTTTGGAATACAGAATTAGAAGAATGGGGAGGTGTGTGGAAAGAGCACAATCAAACAGTTCAGACTCAAGAAGGCTTATGGAAAGATTATGAGCAGACTTTGACCTTTACCTTGCCTGCCATGGGAGCAAGCATCTGGAAGATCAAGCGTCGTTTGAAACAAGCTAAGAAAAAAGAATAATGGGCTGTTGATGATATTTTTTAGTTTTTAAAAACGGATGTACTTGTATTGGACTTGAAACACAAGAGAAATGGATTTCCTATTATTTTTATAAAAAGTTTGACTTCCGACCTTCTTTCGATTTTAACGTTCACATGTCTTTATAAAGGAGTAGAAAATGAAGAATGAAATGCTAGCTTTGATCCTTGCGGGTGGGCAAGGAACACGTCTCGGAAAACTCACTCAAAGCATTGCCAAACCGGCAGTGCAATTCGGTGGGCGCTACCGTATCATTGACTTTGCTCTTTCCAACTGTGCAAACTCTGGAATCCATAATGTTGGTGTGATTACGCAGTACCAACCTCTTGCTTTGAACAACCATATTGGAAATGGTTCGAGCTGGGGATTGGATGGTATCAATTCAGGTGTCTCCATTTTACAACCTTATTCAGCCAGCGAAGGAAACCGTTGGTTTGAAGGGACTAGTCACGCTATCTACCAAAACATTGACTATATCGACAGTGTTAATCCTGAGTATGTTTTGATTCTTTCTGGTGACCACATCTACAAGATGGACTACGATGATATGCTTCAGTCCCATAAGGATAACAATGCCAGTTTGACAGTAGCTGTCCTAGACGTACCTCTCAAAGAAGCTAGCCGTTTCGGTATCATGAATACAGATGCCAATAACCGTATCGTTGAATTTGAGGAAAAACCTGCTCAACCTAAGTCTACAAAGGCTTCTATGGGAATTTATATTTTTGACTGGAAACGGCTTCGCAATATGCTTGTTGCTGCTGAAAAGAGCAATGTGGATATGTCAGACTTTGGTAAGAACGTTATCCCTAACTATCTCGAGTCTGGTGAAAGTGTCTATGCTTATGAATTTAATGGCTACTGGAAAGACGTTGGTACGATTGAGTCACTTTGGGAAGCTAATATGGAGTACATTTCACCAGAAAACGCCTTGGATAGTCGCAATCGTCAGTGGAAAATTTACTCTAGAAACTTGATTTCACCACCAAACTACTTTGGTGCGCATGCACACGTTGAAGATTCATTGGTCGTGGATGGCTGTTTTGTAGATGGAACTGTTAAACGTTCGATTCTTTCAACAGAAGCACAAGTACGTGAAGGTGCTGAGGTCGTTGATTCTGTCATCATGAGTGGAGCTATTATTGGCCATGGCGCAAAGATTACTCGTGCTATTATTGGTGAGGGTGCCATTATTGCAGACGGCGTAGAGATTGACGGAACGGACGAAGTACAAGTAGTAGGATACAATGAAGTAGTGGGGGTAGCAACAGATGAAGATTGATAAATATTCAGCCATTTTAGGAAACACAGTTGGTTTTCATGACATGTCAACATTAACAGAACACCGTCCGGTAGCTAGCTTGCCTTTCGGTGGGAAATACCGTTTGATTGACTTCCCTCTTTCCAGCCTTGCAAATGCAGGTGTTCGTAGTATCTTTGGTATTTTCCAACAAGACAATATCAGCTCAGTATTCGACCATATCCGTTCAGGTCGTGAGTGGGGCTTGTCAACTCTTCTAAGTCACTACTATCTAGGAATTTACAATACTCGTGTTGAAAGCAGTACAGTTGGAAAAGAGTATTACCAACAGCTTCTTACCTACTTGAGACGTTCAGGTTCAAACCAAACCGTTTCGATTAACTGCGATGTGCTGGTGAATATTGACTTGAATCAAGTCTTCCACCTACACAATACAACAAAAGGTCCGATTACAGTTGTATATAAGAAACTTCCAAAGAAAGACATTTCAGATGTGAATGCTATTTTGGAAATCGATGAAACTGACCATGTTCGTTCGCACAAACTCTTTGATAATAAATCTACAGATGAACTCTTCAATATGTCTACAGATATCTTTGTTGTGGATACTCCTTGGTTGATTGAACGACTTGAAGAAGAGGCTCAGAAAGAATATCCTGAAAAGTTGCGCTATGTCCTCCGCGATTTAGCTGCAAAAGAAGGAGCTTTTGCTTACGAATACACAGGCTACTTAGCTAATATTCACTCTGTTCAGTCCTATTATCAAGCAAATATTGATATGCTTGAATCTAAAAAGTTCTATTCTCTCTTCTCACCAAATCAAAAGATTTATACCAAGGTTAAGAACGAAGAGCCAACCTATTATGCGAATACTTCAAAAGTAAGTACTTCTCAGTTTGCTTCTGGTAGTATCATTGAGGGTGAAGTAGTTCAGTCAGTCCTATCTCGTAATATTTATGTTCACAAAGATAGTGTTGTGAAGAACAGCGTTCTGTTCCCTCGTGTTGTGATTGGACAAGGTGCCCAAGTTGAATATGCTATCTTGGATAAGGGCGTTGAGGTTGCGGACGGTGTTGTCATTCGAGGCACAGCAGAACATCCAGTTGTAGTGAAGAAGGGTGAAACAGTAACAGAGGACATTTATTCATGAAAATTTTATTTGTAGCGGCAGAAGGAGCACCCTTTTCAAAAACAGGTGGTTTGGGCGATGTCATTGGTGCACTTCCCAAATCACTTGTAAAAGCGGGGCACGAAGTTGCAGTTTTCTTACCTTATTATGATATGGTAGAAGCAAAGTTTGGAGACCAGATTGAGGATGTTCTCCACTTTGAAGTTAGTGTAGGATGGCGTAGACAGTACTGTGGTATTAAGAAAACGGTCTTGAATGGGGTAACCTTCTACTTCATTGATAATCAGTATTATTTCTTCCGTGGTCATGTGTATGGTGATTTTGACGATGGTGAACGCTTTGCCTTCTTCCAACTGGCTGCTCTTGAAGCCATGGAACGCATCGGCTTTATCCCTGACCTTCTCCATGTTCATGATTACCACACAGCCATGATTCCCTTCTTGTTAAAAGAAAAGTACCATTGGATTCAGGCATATCAAGGAATCAGAACAGTTTTAACCATTCATAATTTGGAATTCCAAGGTCAATTTTCTGAAGGAATGTTGTGGGATTTGTTCGGTGTTGGGTTTGAACGCTATGCTGATGGGACCCTTCGCTGGAATGATTGTCTCAACTGGATGAAAGCAGGTATTCTCTACGCGGATCGTGTCTCAACCGTTTCCCCTAGCTATGCGCACGAGATTATGACCAGTCAGTTTGGTTGCGGTTTGGACCAGATTCTTCGCATGGAGTCAGGTAAGGTTTCAGGTATTGTCAATGGTATTGACGCAGATCTCTATAATCCTCAAACAGACCCACTTTTAGACTATCATTTTGATAAGGAAGATCTGTCTGGAAAAGCTCAAAACAAAGCAAAATTGCAAGAGAGAGTGGGGTTGCCTGTGAGAGCAGATGTTCCGCTAGTTGGGATTGTCTCTCGTTTGACACGCCAAAAAGGTTTTGATGTTGTTGTAGAGAGCTTGCATCGTTTCTTACAGGAGGACGTTCAAATAGTCCTTTTAGGAACAGGTGACCCAGCTTTTGAACATTCCTTCTCCTGGTTTGCGCAAGTCTATCCAGACAAACTATCAGCAAATATCACTTTTGACGTCAAGCTCGCTCAAGAAATCTACGCAGCTTGTGATCTCTTCCTCATGCCAAGTCGTTTTGAACCATGTGGTTTGTCTCAAATGATGGCGATGCGCTATGGAACTCTACCATTGGTTCATGAGGTTGGTGGTTTGCGTGATACGGTTCAATCCTTCAATCCAATCGAAGGAAGTGGAACTGGATTTAGCTTTGATAATTTAACACCATACTGGCTTAACTGGAGTTTCCAAACAGCCTTGGATGTTTATAAGAACCAGCCAGACGTTTGGAGAAATCTACAAAAACAAGCTATGGAATGCGATTTCTCATGGGATACAGCCTGCAAATCTTACCTGGACTTGTACCATAGTTTAGTCAACTAATAGATAAAATCGTATGATTCTTTCATACGATTTTTGGGCTGTTTAGAAAGGAAAGCTTATGTCTCAAGTAAAAGGCTTGTGTGTCATGGACGTTGACGGCACCCTGATAGCAGAAGAGGTGATTGATCTTTTAGGAAAAGAAGCAGGTTGCGAAGAAGAAATATCGCAGATTACAAGCCAGGCAATGCGAGGCGAACTGGACTTTGAAACAAGCTTACGAGCGAGAGTGGCTTTGTTAGAAGGTCTTCCGATTTCAGTCTTTGATACTGTCTTCAAATCCATTCATCTGTCTAAGAATGCTCAAGAATTTATCTCCATACTTCAAAAGAAGGGCATCCTAGTCGGTCTAGTGTCTGGTGGATTTGCACCAATAGTTGAGAGATTAGCAGAATCCCTTGGTATCTCCTATTTCTCCGCTAACCAGTTGGAAGTCAAAGACGGATTTTTAACAGGTAAATTAGTTGGTGAAATTGTGACAGGTCAAGTAAAAAATGCTACTCTTGAGAAATGGAGAAAGGAATTAGGACTTCCCAAAGAAAGAACTTTTGCCATCGGTGATGGTGCCAATGACCTCTTGATGTTAAAGTCAGCAGGACGTGGTATTGCATTTTGTGCCAAAGAGGTCGTAAAAACAGAGATAGCTTCTCATATAGATACGAGGGATTTTTTGGAAGTTCTACCTTTGATTGATTTCTTAGAATGAGAGGGAACTATGAAAATTGTAATTGCACCCGATTCTTTTAAAGAAAGTTTGACGGCAGAAGAGGTCGCTCAAGCTATAATAATAGGTTTCGAACAGTCAATAGCGGATGTAGAATGTCTGCTTTGCCCTGTAGGTGATGGTGGGGAAGGAACCGTAGACGCTATCCGACATTCTCTTGACCTAGAAGAAAAATGGCAAGAGTTCACTGGACCTTTTGGCCAAAAAGAAGCCATGCGCTACTTTCAAAAAGGCCAAATAGCGCTCTTTGAAGTTGCTGACTTGGTTGGTTTAGGAAAGATTCCGCAGGAGAAACGAAACCCTCTCCATATCCAAACCAGAGGTATCGGAGAGTTAATTCGCCATCTCATTGATCAAGGGATGAAAGAAATCTATATCGGTGTAGGAGGTACGGCTAGTAATGACGGTGGTATAGGCATTGCTGCTGGTTTAGGTTATCGTTTTTATGATAAGAATGGAAAAGAATTGCCAGCTTGCGGTCAGACTTTGCTTGAGTTTGAGTCAGTTTCTGACAGTGAATTGTATAGGATTTCTGAAGATGTGAAAATCCGCATTTTAGCAGATGTCGTGAGCCCTCTATGTGGTCATCAAGGAGCGACCTATACATTTGGAAAACAAAAGGGCTTGGATCCTGCTTTGTTTGAGACAGTAGATTTGGCTATACAGCGGTT
The DNA here is from genome assembly GCF_001815805.1 of Streptococcus sp. HMSC072D05. GTDB lineage: Bacteria > Bacillota > Bacilli > Lactobacillales > Streptococcaceae > Streptococcus. The sequence continues at coordinate 514,737 of NZ_KV822038.1, read as the reverse complement.
CTATGAAAAATTTTCACCAGCAACCCTCTCTCTCAATGGAGTAGGAGCTGGGGGTGGGATTGCGGCTGGGCTCTGTGCCTTTGCTGAGGCCACTATCGTATCTGGGATTGACACTTGCTTAGATTTGATTGACTTTGACAAGAAAGTTGCAGGGGCCGACTTGGTTATTGTTGGAGAAGGTCGACTGGACAGTCAAAGCTTTGTTGGAAAAGCTCCTATTGGTGTAGCAAAAAGAACCCCTAGCGGAGTTCCTGTTATTGCTATTTGTGGTAGTCTTGCTGACAATTTGCCTCCCCTACCATTCGAAAATATACAAGTAGCCTTTTCCATTTTAGAGAAAAGTGAACCTTTGGAAGACAGTTTGAAAAATGCAAGTCTCTATTTGGAGCACACAGCTACTAATATTGGTCGTTTGTTAAATTTGAGAAATCATTAACCAAACCATTTTTTCCAGATGGATTTTTTAGGTGGCTCTGCCTTTTTCTCTTCCCAGAGGCTTGAGAAAGCAAGTCTAAGGTCCTTTTCGTCTACTTGAACAGGTTCATTTGTATGAATGACAAGACCGAAAGGAGAGGTGATATGATCGTCTGAAACAATAGTCGCCTGACAGTTACTTTCTTTTGCTTGTTTTAAGTAAAAGACCTGTTTGTCAAACTCGATATTTGGTGAGATTTTCACAAAAAGTTCCTCTACCTTTTCTTGAAAACTTTCTAAAATAGGGAAAAATCCATGTTCTAATTCAGAACTATTGGCAGTACTGATATCCGCGTAGCCAAGAACTCTTTCCTCGAAAGTGCCGAGATAGCGGCGTTGTTCGTCAGGGTTTAATTTCGGGCCACCATGAGCTTTTTCTAGTAGTTGTTTTGATAAATCTGTCATAAAAACAGTATATCACAAAAATCGCAAGAAAACAGACAAAAGAAAGCGATTACTTTATAAAGTTAAGGAAAATTTGCACAAAGATAACGTTTTTTCTTGAAAAACGCTTATTTTTAAGGTATTATAGAGGTGTAAAAAATTTAACTCAAAGGAGAGTAAAAAATGTCAATTATTACTGATGTTTACGCTCGCGAAGTCCTAGACTCACGCGGTAACCCAACACTTGAAGTAGAAGTTTATACTGAATCAGGTGCTTTCGGACGTGGTATGGTTCCATCAGGAGCTTCTACTGGTGAACACGAAGCAGTTGAACTTCGCGACGGTGACAAATCTCGTTACGGTGGTCTTGGTACACAAAAAGCTGTTGACAACGTAAACAACATCATTGCTGAAGCAATCATCGGCTACGATGTACGTGACCAACAAGCTATCGACCGTGCTATGATCGCACTTGACGGTACTCCTAACAAAGGTAAATTGGGTGCAAACGCAATTCTTGGTGTGTCTATCGCTGTAGCTCGTGCTGCTGCTGACTACCTTGAAATCCCACTTTACAGCTACCTTGGTGGATTCAACACTAAAGTTCTTCCAACTCCAATGATGAACATCATCAACGGTGGTTCTCACTCTGACGCTCCAATCGCTTTCCAAGAATTCATGATCGTACCTGCTGGTGCACCATCATTCAAAGAAGCTCTTCGTTGGGGTGCTGAAATCTTCCACGCTCTTAAGAAAATCCTTAAATCTCGTGGTCTTGAAACAGCCGTAGGTGACGAAGGTGGATTCGCTCCTCGTTTTGAAGGAACTGAAGATGGTGTTGAAACTATCCTTGCTGCAATCGAAGCTGCTGGATATGTTCCTGGTAAAGACGTATTTATCGGATTTGACTGTGCTTCATCAGAATTCTACGATAAAGAACGTAAAGTTTACGACTACACTAAATTCGAAGGTGAAGGCGCTGCTGTACGTACTGCTGCAGAACAAATCGACTACCTTGAAGAATTGGTAAACAAATACCCAATCATCACTATCGAAGATGGTATGGACGAAAACGACTGGGACGGTTGGAAAGCTCTTACTGAACGTCTTGGTGGTAAAGTTCAATTGGTTGGTGACGACTTCTTCGTAACAAACACTTCTTACCTTGAAAAAGGTATTGCAGAAGGTGCTGCTAACTCAATCCTTATCAAAGTTAACCAAATCGGTACTCTTACTGAAACATTCGACGCTATCGAAATGGCGAAAGAAGCTGGTTACACTGCAGTTGTATCACACCGTTCAGGTGAAACTGAAGATTCAACAATCGCTGACATCGCCGTTGCAACTAACGCAGGACAAATCAAGACTGGTTCACTTTCACGTACAGACCGTATCGCTAAATACAACCAATTGCTTCGTATCGAAGACCAACTTGGTGAAGTAGCTGAATACCGTGGATTGAAATCATTCTACAACTTGAAAAAATAACCTCTTTATTCGATTAGAGGCTGTAAAGCTATAAAAAAGCACTTTGGGGCTCTTCCCCTTAGTGCTTTTTTGACTGGAGCTTGTCAACGTATATTTTTTGTTGTCAGTCGCCGGCCTATGACAAGCTGAATAAATGGTTTGAAATATACTCAGATTTGTATTTTAGTATTATTCCTTTACCGAATATGTGAGTATATCGTGAATTGGTAGATATCTAGTTAATTGTATGATAAAATATATAAAACTTCAAAAAAGGAGATAAACTTGAAGATTAAGCAAAAATGGGAACGTAGATCATTTGGAACGGATTTTATCGCTAAAGGTTTATTTTGGATAATTCTTTTTGTGGTTATTCTTTTTAGCTTTAACTATCTAATCTCTGGAAATTTTTATGCCTCTGAATTTTGGGATATGGTCGGAGGGGTGCTCGCTTTAACTGCTGCATTCATAGCATTAATTGTTTTTTCTAGACGAGCACTGATAGAGGGGTATTATATTGGTTCGTTAGATCTTGCAATGGCAATATTTTATGACGAAATTGAACATGATCCTGATTTTTCAAAACGTTATCATGAAATAAATGAAAAATATTCTGATAATGTTAGTGAACTAGTAAAAGCATTAGAGCCGTTACAAGAACATTATTGTTATCTTTGCTTTAAACAGTATATCGAAGAAATGAATTGGTTTGAAAAATTTGTGATTTGTCTATATAGTGCATTTACAGTTGGAAAATTTTCTATTAACTTGGAGTTATCTAGAGCTAGGAGAAGAAACTGGTTTGAAGATAGGATTAATGATTATTTTTAATAGACAACTTGAAAAAATAAAATAGTTCAGTGAACTATTTTATCCCGAACCTTGAAATTCAAAAGTTCGGCCGTTGATTTAACAACGTTTTTAGCCCCTCGGATTTTTTCCGAAGGGCTTTTTTTCTGTTCAGGGGGCAAAAAGGGGGCTGAGATTATGGTATAATAGACAAAAACACTTGTATTAGAAAGAAATTATGTCTAAAGAAATTGATATTGAGTACTATCACCAACTAGCCTTGCAAAAGCAAAAAGAGCACCGAAAAGTCTTAGCCAATCTAAAGAAAAAACCTCCTAAAAACTTAGATAAGATAGCCCAGCAAATTCACCAAGAAGTTTTTTCTGAGATTGATTGCACTGCCTGCGCTAACTGTTGCAAGACTTTGGGGCCCGACTTTAAAGAAGCAGATATTACCCGTATTGCCAAGTACTTTAAGATGAAATTACCGGCTTTTGAAGCGGAATTCCTTCAGGTGGATGAAGATGGTGATAAAGTTTTCAAATCCATGCCTTGCCCCTTTCTAGGAGGAGACAATCTCTGCTCCATCTATGACGTTCGTCCCAAGGCCTGTCGTGAATTCCCCCATACAGATCGTAGAAAGATCCACCAAATCAACCATTTGACGATTAAGAATACCTTGACCTGCCCTGCAGCCTATCTCTTTGTTGAGAAATTAAAAGATAAGTTATAGAATTTACACCTTTAAATCTTGTACAAAGATTCTAGGGTGTAAGTATCTTGTATTTGTTAGAATATAGATAGAATTGAACACGGCCTAAAAGCTATGCGAAAAAGAAAAAATTACCTAGAATCAGAAGAACCAGCGTTAATTTTCCTATTCACACTTTGTTTTTAACGGCCTTAGTATCTTTTATGAGGTGAAAAAGAATATGATGCATCAATTCAATCAAACCATGGATTATTTGGAGCAGCAACTGACTGGAGAAGTGGATATGAAAAGATTTCAGCAGCTATCGGGCTATTCTTACCCTCTCTTTAGCAGGCTATTTTCTATCCTGGCAGATATGACATTAGCAGAATACTCGCGCAATCGCAGGTTATCAGAAGCTGTGACAGACTTGCGTGAAGGCTCTGAGAAAGTCATCGATATAGCACTGAAATATGGCTACGACTCTGCGGATGCTTTCAGCGCAGCCTTCAAGAAATTCCATGGGGCAACACCCTCAGAAGTTCGAAATGGAAAACCTTATCGGGTTTTTCCTAGACTTCAATTATCCTTAAAGATTACAGGAGGAAAGAACATGGATATCAAGATTCAAAAGAAACCTGCATTTACAGTTGCAGGCGTCCTATTGGAAGCTATTGACAATAGCAAATGCCCATCTGCTTGGGAGAATCTCTATAATAATCACAGCTTGGAAAGCCTAGAGAGTCTAGGCAGTGGCCAATCCTATGGTGTCTGTTCGGATGTCAAAGAAGGTGAAATCATCAACTACATGGCTGCTTATGATGTGACGGATAAAGCGAAAGCAGAAGAACTTGGTCTGTCCATCAAAGATGTCCCAGCCGCTGAATATGCTATCGTCCCAGTCAAAGGCCCTATACCAGCTAGCATTCACAATGCTTGGAAATATGTCTTGGAGGTCTTTTTCCCTGAAACAGGCTATCGCCACTCAGGCTCACCAGACTTCGAAGTCTATACCGAAGGTGACATGTCATCACCTGACTATCAAATGGAACTCTGGATACCAGTGATTAAGTACTAGATCATTTTCTGACATTTTATAAAGATGTAAATCGAACTCTGTAGAAAGAATCTCTACAGAGTTTTTAATTGTTGACATTCATGTCTGTAAACAAACAGACCATATTTTTTGTTTGGATTTTATGGGGCATGCGAATAGTTTTCTCGGTATAATAGTCCCATAGAAGATAAGGAGGCAGGAATATGCAGATGTATTTTGGAGATGTATCACTTTGCTATAGCTATTCATTGGCAATGGCACTGGATAGCTATGGTTATGACTTTAAAGCAGAGTTTTTAGAGGCAATTATGGTGATGGGCAATGGCGCTAGTATTGTAAAGGAAGATGAACGACACCCTCTAATATTCTTTGACAATGGAATGCCAGATCTTTCAATCTCTCATTCTTTAAAAATACTTGGATTTGACTATGAGGATTTCTATCTAAAAGATAGAGCAGAAGTAGATTTGGAAGAGATTAAAAGAAAGTTAGAAACCTTTCTGTTCAATGGACCTGTCGTACTGGGACCTCTTGATATGGGCCATCTGACCTACAACCCCAATCACACAATCCTTTATGGTGTGGATCATTTTGTAACCGTGTATGGTATTGATGGGCAGTACCTTTATTTGCATGATCCAGCTGGTTTTGCCTGTATGAAGGTTGCTTTTAATGACATACTAGAAGCCTGGAAGGCAGAGGCTATTGACTATAAGCGTGGAGCCTACTCCATGTGGGGAAATTTTAAGAAGGTCAAGAGTCCTAGTCAGACTGAAATCTATCAAGAAACAGCAAGGATTATGAAGAAACGATATTTGAATGGCCAAAACGGTGTTTTGGAATGCTATGCAAAAGCAGTTGCTGAAAACGGCTTAAATACAGAACAAAAACTATTGCATCAGTATTTCAGCTTCAAACTTGCGGCTGTTCGAAATCTCTATCTCAGTAAGTTCTTAAAAGTTCATGATCCAGAAGGGGCAAGATTAAAAGAGGAATTGGCATCTCTATTTGGCCAAGCCCACCTTTCATGTTTAAAAGAAGATTACCAAGAACTAGCCCACTTGCTCTATCAAATAGCAGAAGTGGACGGTCTCTTTAAAGATTTATATGTAAAGTAGTGACTATAAGCATAAAAAATAGTTAGTAAAAGCAGTTTTTCGTAAAATGAAGAACTGCTTTTTGATTATGGTATAATGAAGTAAGAAAACACCTTAACCTACTAGAAAACGAAGGGAGAACTCCTATGCCTAGACCAAAAACAAAAGAGGAGCTAGTGTTAGCCTCTAAGGAAAACTATGAAAAACTTAATCTCCTAATTTTTCAGTTAAGTGAAGAGGAGCTACAGACTCCTTTTGATTTTTCAAAAGACCAAAAGAAAAAAGAAGCTCACTGGAAAAGGGATAAAAATCTACGGGATGTCCTGATCCATCTCTATGAATGGCATCAGTTACTTCTGACCTGGGTTTATTCTAATCAAAAGGGTCTTGAAAGATCTTTTCTCCCTGAGCCTTATAATTGGAAAACTTATGGAGAAATGAATGTCGCTTTTTGGAAGAAGCACCAGAGAACTTCCTTAGAAGAAGCGACCAAACTCCTCAATCAATCGCATAGAGAGGTTTTAAAGTTGATGGAAGGCTTCAGTAATGACCAACTCTTTACCAAAGGTATCTATAAGTGGACGGGAGGGACAAGTCTAGGTTCCTACTTTGTCAGTAGCACCTCCAGTCACTATGACTGGGCTCTAAAAAAACTCAAAGCTCATCAGAAGAATTGTAAGTGTCGCTAGTTAAAGTGGGTATGAGGTTTAGAAAAGGTTCTTCTAAGTTTCGAATAGCTTGGTGCTCGTAATTTTAGAGCTATTCTAGCTTTAGAATCCTTCTAAAATTAAAATTTAGGGTTATCATAAACTTAGAATAGCACTAAAACATTTATATCAATGCAATTCTAAGTTTAGAATCACACTGATATTAAAGGGATTGAGCTGTTCGATTTTTAGAATGCCTTTATTCTGTGAAATGTTGACTAGAAAATGCTTAGATTAACTTTTTTCTGATATAGGATGATAGATGGGTGAGATGATGAATATACAAAAAGAGAAAGTTAGAAAAGAGTTAGTGTCCCTCTGCTTGGGAGAGCTTGCAGCCGCTCTATCCTTTTGGTTGTGTTTTTTCCTTTTGAAAAATCGGCTTGGTGATTGGATGAGTCTAATTACCATTCTCTATCCTTTGTCTTTACTGACATTTATATTGCTTCAAGGCTCGACCTATTGGGCAATTTTGATTAGAAGACTGTCAAATCCCCAGTTCGGAAATGGAAATATTCCAAAAATATATGGTGTTCTCAGAATACTAGACCTTGTTTTACTTATTTCAGGCTTTCCTTTTATTGTCTGGAATGCACAGAGTGTCCTAGTGACTATCTTAGCCACGTTGATACAGCTTTTTGCCCTTATCGAATGGGTTAATTATTTCCTCCTACGCCTATCTTATAGTTTGAACCCTCTTGTTTTATGGAAACGAATTACCAAGGGAAAACTTGAAAAAAGCAGAATAGCCAAGGAGTTGGGGTAGGGGGAATGAATGTATGTTTTAGATACTATCAATATAAAACTTTAGTTGACGTTAAATAATATTAAAAATGAGTAGGAGAATATCTATGTCTGTAGGGTTAATGGTTGGTTATAATTGGTGGACTATAGGAGAAGGGAGTCTTTTTAATTCATTCTTTTCGACTATTTATGTTCGCTTAGAGAATAATGAGTGGGGAAGTAGATACCCAGTAATAATGAATAAGCTTTACTGGGGAGATGTTCCTTTTGAATCTGTTGAAAGAGGAATAGCTGAGTTGGTATCTATCCAAGAGGAGTTGAAAAAATTTCTCCCTCAGGATGTTATATGGGATTTTGAAGATTTGTCACTCACTCCTCCTTGGGGAAATAATATCGCAGAGCATATAACAAATTTATCGCATTATTTCATAACGAGTTCCGGAAAAGATTTATTCGAAGTTTTGCTGACTAGTTTTAGATTTGCATTTGAGCACGGTCAAAATGTGAGTGTAAAAAGTATTTGAAACTCAATAAATCAAAGGTTCATTTATGCTATAATGTTCTTAATGAATTTTCAGAAAGGAAAACTTCAAATTGCCCTACAAATTTTTACTCTTCGACCTTGACCATACCTTGCTTGATTTTGATGCTGCTGAGGATGTTGCTCTGACACAACTTCTAAAAGAAGAAGGAGTTGCGGATATTCAAGCCTACAAAGACTATTACGTTCCTATGAACAAGGCTCTCTGGAAGGACTTGGAGCAAAAGAAAATCAGTAAACAAGAACTGATTGACACGCGCTTTTCTCGTTTATTTGCTCATTTTGGACTGGAGAAAGACGGGACTTTACTTGCTCAGCGTTACCAGTTTTATCTCGCTCAGCAGGGACAAACTCTTTCAGGTGCTCATGAACTCTTAGACAGTCTCGTTGAGCGTGATTATGACCTGTACGCTGCGACAAATGGAATCACTGCCATTCAGACGGGACGTTTGGCTCAATCTGGTCTGGCTCCCTATTTCAACCAAGTCTTTATCTCCGAGCAATTACAAACACAAAAGCCTGACGCACTATTCTATGAAAAAATCGGTCAACAGATTGCTGGATTTGATAAAGAAAAGGCACTGATGATTGGAGATTCTCTAACCGCCGACATTCAAGGTGGCAATAATGCTGGTATTGATACTATCTGGTACAATCCCCATCATCTGGAAAATAAGACGCAAGCCCAGCCGACTTATGAAGTTCATTCTTACCAAGAATTGCTGGATTGTTTAGATACAAATACTCTTAAAAAGATAACATTTTAAAGGAGACGCTCTAATGACTAAAAAAAATGCCAATATTACTATCGAAGAGTACATTAAAATTTCTGAAGTTGATTTTAATGAAGCTGTGAATTATGAATTTATATCTGACAATTGTCGATTAGCAAATAGTATTTATCAATCTCTTTTTAAGTTTTATGATAAGAAAAATTTCTCTGGCGATTTAATTTTTACTTGGAAATCTCCATCATTAGTCAAAGAAGGGGATTATATTGGGAGAAGGGATTCACAAGTAGATAATCTTAGAGTAATTGGCAATATATTTCCGAATTATATTACTGATCGAAAATATAGCCTCAATATGAATCGTAATAGCTGTATGGGAGATTTTCCTCATGACTTTTTTGATATATACCTAGATCATGTAGCGAAGTATGCTTACGAACAAAAAGTTAATAATATTAAAGAGTATTATCCTTTAAAAAGAGCGATTTTACACCAAGAGAATGTATTGTATTTTCAAAAGTTTTCTAATTTTGACGATTTTTTAGAAAAAAATTATTTAAAGACTATATGGAAAGTTTCTAAAGAAACTCCTTTTTCTGAAATGGATTTTAATAAGTTTAAAAAAATTTCAGAAAAGATAATCTTCGAAAGAGGAAGTAAAATGCTTAATGATTTAAAAAGTAATTATAAAAAATAGCCATTCTTTATAAACCGTATTCACGTATTCAAATCGTATATATAGTCGATTTATTAAATCTATAGATAAACTGTAAAAAGTGGTTTAGATAGCCACTTTTTGCTATAATAGAGGCAGTAAAAACGAAGGAGTTGGCGATGCAACACTCATCTTGGCATGCTTTGATTAAGGAGCGATTACCTGAGGGTTATTTTGGGAAAATCAATCAATTTATGGAACAGGTCTATGCTCAGGGAACTGTTTATCCACCTAAGGAAAAAGTTTTTCAGGCTCTCTTGACTACACCACTTGAAGAAGTGAAGGTGGTGATTCTAGGGCAAGACCCCTATCACGGGCCAGGTCAGGCGCAGGGCTTGAGTTTTTCTGTTCCTGACTCTATCCCAGCTCCGCCATCCTTGCAAAATATCTTGAAAGAATTGTCAGATGACATCGGCGTTAAGAAATCCCATGATTTGACGGCTTGGGCTGAGCAAGGAGTCTTGCTTCTCAATGCTTGCTTGACCGTTCCTGCTGGCCAGGCCAATGGTCATGCTGGACAGATATGGGAGCCTTTTACAGATGCTGTGATTCGGGTTGTCAATAATCTAGACAGACCTGTAGTCTTTGTACTCTGGGGCGCTTATGCACGCAAGAAGAAGGCCTTGGTTACCAATCCTCGTCACTTGATTATCGAATCAGCTCATCCCAGTCCTTTATCGGTTTATAGAGGATTTTGGGGTTCCAAGCCTTTTTCCAAGGCCAATGCATTCTTAAAAGAGACAGGACAAGAGCCAATCGATTGGCTTAGATAAGGAGAGAATATGCCTCAGTTAGCGACGATTTGCTACATTGATAACGGAAAAGAACTGCTCATGCTCCATCGCAATAAGAAGCCCAACGATGTCCATGAAGGCAAATGGATTGGTGTGGGTGGAAAGCTAGAGCGAGGTGAGACTCCACAGGAATGTGCAGCGCGTGAAATCCTCGAAGAAACAGGGCTCAAAGCCAAGCCGGTTCTAAAAGGTGTTATCACTTTTCCAGAATTCACACCAGATTTAGACTGGTACACCTATGTTTTTAAGGTGACGGAGTTTGAGGGTAACTTGATTGACTGCAATGAGGGGACGCTGGAATGGGTTCCCTATGATGAAGTTTTGAGCAAGCCAACTTGGGAGGGTGATCACACTTTTGTTGAGTGGCTTTTAGAAGATAAACCCTTCTTTTCAGCCAAGTTTGTTTATGATGGGGATAAATTATTGGATACCCAAGTTGATTTCTATGAATAAAGGAGAAAGCAGATGCTACTAATCAAAAATGGTCGTGTAATGGATCCCAAGTCTGGTTTGGATCAAGTGTGTGATGTTTTGGTTCAAGATGGGAAAATTGTCAAAATTGCCCCTGAAATCAAGGAAGAAGGAGCAGAGCTAATTGATGCTACTGGTCTTGTAGTTGCGCCTGGACTAGTGGATATTCATGTTCATTTCCGTGAACCTGGTCAGACCCACAAGGAGGATATCCATACTGGGGCACTAGCGGCTGCTGCAGGTGGTTTTACAACGGTTGTCATGATGGCTAATACTAGTCCAACCATTTCGGACGTAGAAACTTTGCAAGAAGTTCTTCAGTCAGCTGCCAAGGAAAAAATCAATGTCAAGACAGTTGCGACTATTACCAAGAACTTTAATGGCCAAGACTTGACAGACTTTAAGGCGCTTTTAGAAGCAGGTGCGGTTGGTTTTTCTGATGATGGTATTCCGCTTGAGAGCAGTAAAGTGGTCAAGGAAGCCATGGAAGAAGCTAAAAAACTTAATACTTTTATTAGTCTTCATGAGGAAGATCCAGGTTTGAACGGGATTCTTGGATTTAACGAAAACATCGCTAAGGAACATTTCCATATCTGTGGAGCGACTGGGGTGGCTGAGTACGCTATGATTGCGCGTGATGTTATGATTGCCTATGCAACCAAGGCCCATGTTCACATTCAGCATTTGTCTAAGGAAGAAAGTGTTAAGGTGGTGGAGTTTGCTCAAGGACTAGGTGCGCAAGTCACAGCAGAAGTAGCGCCACAGCATTTCTCTAAGACAGAAGCTCTTCTTTTAACTCAAGGAAGCAATGCTAAAATGAATCCTCCTCTTCGTTTGGAGTCAGATCGTCGTGCCGTGATTGAAGGTCTTAAGTCAGGAATCATATCCGTAATCGCGACAGACCACGCGCCTCACCATGCAGACGAGAAGAATGTAGAAGATATCACCAAAGCGCCATCTGGTATGACAGGTTTGGAAACCTCTCTTTCTCTTGGTTTGACTTATTTGGTGGAAGCTGGTGAGTTGAGCTTGATGGAATTGCTTGAAAAAATGACTGTCAATCCAGCCAAGCTTTACAACTTTGAAGCTGGTTACTTGGCTGAGAATGGTCCAGCGGATATCACTATCTTTGATGCTAAGGCTGACCGCCTTGTGGATTCAAACTTTGCTTCAAAATCAGCTAATTCTCCATTTATTGGTGAAACTTTAAAAGGGCAGGTTAAATATACCATTTGTAAGGGACAAATCGTCTATCAAAACTAGATGGGATTCTGCTCTGAAAATGATAAGAATAGAGAGCGTATATGTATCCAACCCATCAATTTAAAGATAAGTTTGTCTTATTTCTTAAGATATTTTTTCCTATCCTGATTTATCAGTTTGCCAATTATTCTGCCTCATTTGTTGATACAACCATGACTGGGCAGTACAATACCATGGACTTGGCAGGAGTATCAACTGCAACGAGTCTATGGAATCCTTTCTTTACTTTTTTAACAGGGATTGTTTCGGCCATGGTTCCCATCATAGGCCATCATCTGGGACGGGGCAAAAAGGAAGAAGTGGCATCTGACTTTTATCAATTCATCTACTTAGCTTTCGGACTGTCTTTGGTCTTGCTTGGCATGGTAGTATTCTTAGCACCGCCTGTCTTAAATCATATCGGGCTAGAAGCTCAAGTAGCGGCAGTTGCAGTTTCTTATCTTTGGTACCTTTCTATCGGGATTATTCCCTTGTTGCTTTTTAGTGTCATTCGGTCTTTGTTAGATTCTCTTGGTTTGACCAAACTATCTATGTATCTCATGCTCCTATTACTTCCGCTCAATAGTGGTTTTAACTATCTCTTGATATATGGAGCTTTCGGTTTCCCTGAGCTTGGTGGCGCAGGAGCAGGGCTAGGAACTTCGCTAGCCTATTGGGTTTTATTGGGCATTTCCCTGCTTGTTTTGTTCAAACAAGAAAGGTTAAAAGCGTTACATCTTGAAAAACGCATTCCACTAAATATAGATAAAATCAAGGAAGGTGTTCGATTAGGTCTACCAATCGGGGGAACCGTATTTGCTGAAGTAGCCATTTTCTCCGTGGTTGGACTAATCATGGCTAAGTTTTCATCGCTCATCATTGCCAGTCACCAGTCAGCTATGAATTTTTCCAGCCTCATGTATGCTTTTCCTATGAGTATTTCCTCTGCTATGGCGATTGTTGTGTCTTACGAGGTGGGGGCCAAACGTTTTGAGGATGCAAAAATCTATGCTCGTTTGGGGAGAGTAACCGCCCTTATTTTTGCAGGTCTTACCCTGTCTTTTCTCTACATTTTTAGAGATCGTGTTGCAAATCTATATGGAAATGACCCTCAGTTCATTGAAACAACTGCTGTATTTCTAACCTACAGTCTCTTTTTCCAGCTAGCTGATACCTTTGCGGCTCCGCTCCAAGGAATTTTAAGAGGGTATAAGGACACTATCGTTCCTTTCTATCTTGGCTTAATCGGATATTGGGGAGTAGCGATACCACTAGGATATCTACTAGATCAAGTAACTGACTTAGGGGCATTTGCCTACTGGATTGGGTTAATTGCCAGCTTGATTGTTTCTGGTTGTTTGTATCAATGGCGTCTGAAAACCGTAATGAAAAGATTGAGCTAATTTTTGGAAAATATCCTGAAAAAGCACTTTGTGAAAAAATACTCTAACTAGAGAGAATACCTGTTTTAACAGGGGTTTATTTTTTTATATTGTGAATTTTTATTAGCCATATACTTTGACAGTGTATACTAAAAAAGGTAAAATAGTAAGGTAAGTACAAAGTTAGAAAGGCAAGATTATGTCAACTTTAGATAAAAATCTTTTGCTAGAGATGTTCCGTAAGATGGAAGAAATCCGTCGCATGGACTTAAAAATCGCTCAGTTAGTGAAAAAGGGAAAAGTTCCCGGTATGACTCACTTTTCTGTCGGAGAGGAAGCTGCTAACGTCGGAGCGATGCTGGCTCTTAATCCAGATGATCTGATTACCTCAAATCACCGTGGACACGGGCAAGCTATTGCTAAGGGGATTGACCTCAACGGAATGATGGCTGAAATCCTTGGAAAATACACTGGAACCTGTAAAGGAAAAGGTGGTTCTATGCACATCGCCGACCTGGATGCTGGTAACCTCGGTGCCAATGGTATCGTAGGTGGTGGTATGGGAATCGCTGTCGGTGCAGCCCTCAGTCAGCAAATGCAACATACTGGTAAAATCGTTGTCTGCTTCTTTGGAGATGGCGCGACCAACGAGGGTGTTTTCCACGAAGCAGTGAACATGGCTTCTATTTGGAAACTTCCTGTTATTTTCTACTGCATTAACAACGGTTATGGAATCTCTGCGGATATCAAGAAAATGACCAATGTGGAGCATATTCATCAACGTAGTGCTGCTTATGGAATCCCTGGAATGTTTATCGAAGATGGAAACAATGTCATCGATGTTTATGAAGGATTTAAGAAAGCAGTAGATCATGTTCGTGGTGGCAATGGCCCAGTCTTGATCGAAAGTGTAACCTATCGCTGGCTTGGCCACTCATCATCTGACCCTGGTAAATATCGTACGCGTGAAGAAGTGGAATTGTGGAAACAAAAAGACCCAATCGAAAACCTTCGCAAATACCTCATTGAAAACAATATTGCAAGTGCAGAAGAATTGGAAGAAATTCAAGCACAAGTCAAGGAAGCAGTAGAAGCTTCTGTTAAATTTGCAGAAGAAAGCCCATTCCCACCACTAGAATCAGCATTTGAAGATATTTACGCAGACTAAGGAGAAAGAGATAAAAATGGAAACAAAAACAATGTCGTTCCGTGACACCATTATCCTTGCTATGTCTGAGGAAATGCGTCGCGATGAAAATGTATTCTTGATGGGAGAAGACGTCGGTGTCTTCGGAGGAGACTTCGGAACTTCTGTTGGAATGCTCGAAGAATTTGGTCCAGAACGTATCCGTGACTGTCCGATTTCTGAAGCTGCCATCTCTGGAGCAGCAGCAGGAGCAGCCATGACAGGACTTCGTCCAATCGTTGATATGACCTTTATGGATTTCTCTGTTATTGCCATGGACAATATCGTCAACCAAGCTGCTAAAACACGCTATATGTTCGGTGGTAAAGGTCAGGTTCCAATGACAGTTCGATGCGCAGCTGGTAACGGAGTTGGTTCTGCCGCTCAGCATTCGCAATCACTAGAGTCTTGGTTCACTCACATTCCAGGACTTAAGGTTGTAGCTCCAGGTACACCTGCTGACATGAAAGGACTGCTCAAGTCTTCTATCCGTGATAACAACCCTGTTATCATACTTGAGTACAAGTCAGAATTTAACCAAAAAGGGGAAGTGCCAGTTGATCCAGACTACACAATTCCACTTGGGGTAGGGGAAATCAAACGTGAAGGTACAGATGTAACAGTTGTTACTTATGGAAAAATGCTTCGCCGTGTGGTTCAAGCTGCCGAAGAATTGGCAGAAGAAGGAATTTCAGTTGAAATTGTGGACCCACGTACCCTTGTACCGCTTGATAAGGATATCATCATTAACTCAGTGAAGAAGACTGGTAAGGTGGTGCTTGTCAACGATGCACACAAAACAAGTGGCTATATCGGAGAGATTTCAGCTATTATTTCAGAATCAGAAGCATTTGATTATCTAGACGCACCAATCCGCCGTTGCGCCGGAGAAGATGTGCCAATGCCTTACGCACAAAATCTAGAAAATGCAATGATTCCAACAGTTGAAAGCATCAAAGATGCAATCCGTAAGACTTATAACAAAGAATAGAATTGCATAAATTAAATTATGTAAAATCTTTGAATTTTTAACTTTAGTAACTTGAGATACGTGTTGTATTCAAGTGATTTAAAGAGTTGCGACATGAGTGAGTCGAATCGATAATATTCGACGAATGAATTAGTAAGTCTACTAGGTTGACCGCCTAATAGCGGCAACCGTAATAACTTGAGACGCGTTTCGTATCCAAGTTACTTGTAGAGTTGAACACGGGCTAAAAGCTCGGAAAAAAGATAAATCTCCTTGGCTTCATCGAAGCCAGCATTGATTTCCTATTTTTCAGTCGCTTTTGACGCCCTTTATATCATGTAATTGAATTCGGACGGAGGTCTGCGAAAAAAAGATAGATTTCCTTGTGTTCATCGAACACATCGTCAATCTCCTATTTTTTCATTGCCCTCTTCGTCCTTAATATCTTAGTATAGAATTGGAGAGGTCATGGCTGATGACAAGCTAAGAGCGACTCCTGCGGCTAGAAAGTTAGCGAATGATCTAGGGATCAACCTCTACGACGTTTCTGGCTCAGGTGCAAACGGTCGTGTCCACAAAGAAGACGTGGAAACTTATAAAGACACAAATGTGGTTCGCATTTCGCCACTTGCAAAACGAATTGCCCTCGAACATAACATTGCTTGGCAGGAAATCCAAGGAACGGGTCATCGTGGTAAGATCATGAAGAAGGACGTTTTGGCCTTGCTTCCTGAAAATATCGAAAACGACACCATCAAGTCTCCTGCTCAGATTGAAAAAGTGGAAGAAGTTCCAGACAATATCACTCCTTATGGTGAGATTGAGCGTATTCCAATGACACCAATGCGTAAGGTTATCGCCCAACGCATGGTTGAATCCTACCTAA
Organism: Streptococcus sp. HMSC072D05; assembly: GCF_001815805.1. GTDB lineage: Bacteria > Bacillota > Bacilli > Lactobacillales > Streptococcaceae > Streptococcus. The sequence continues at coordinate 498,409 of NZ_KV822038.1, read as the reverse complement.
CTGCGCCAACCTTCACACTCAACTATGATGTCGATATGTCAGAAATGTTGGCCCTTCGTAAGAAGGTTCTTGATCCGATTATGGAAACAACTGGTAAGAAAGTAACGGTTACAGACCTTCTTTCTCTCGCTGTTGTGAAAACATTGATGAAACACCCATACATCAACGCTTTATTGACAGAAGATGGCAAGACCATTATCACTCATAACTATGTCAACCTTGCGATGGCAGTTGGTATGGATAACGGATTGATGACACCAGTTGTCTATAATGCTGAAAAAATGAGCTTGTCAGAGTTGGTCGTTGCATTTAAAGACGTGATTGGTCGTACCTTGGATGGCAAATTGGCTCCAAGTGAGTTACAAAACTCAACCTTCACAATTAGTAACTTGGGAATGTTTGGCGTTCAGTCCTTTGGTCCGATTATTAACCAACCAAACTCAGCTATCCTCGGGGTTAGCTCAACAGTTGAAAAACCTGTAGTTGTCAATGGTGAGATTGTTATTCGACCTATCATGAGCCTAGGATTAACCATTGACCACCGTGTCGTAGATGGTATGGCTGGTGCTAAGTTTATGAAAGACTTGAAAGCCTTAATTGAGAACCCAATCTCAATGTTGGTTTAAAAATACAGTATTTATTTTTAGAGATATAGATAAAGGAAGTAAGACATGGCCTTAGAAGTAATTATGCCAAAAGCCGGCGTGGATATGACAGAAGGACAAATCGTCCAATGGAATAAGAAAGTCGGAGAATTTGTAAAAGAAGGAGAAATCCTTTTGGAAATCATGACTGACAAAGTCAGCATGGAATTGGAAGCCGAAGAAGATGGATACTTGATTGCCATCCTCAAAGGAGATGGTGAAACTGTCCCTGTAACGGAAGTCATCGGTTACCTTGGTGAAGAAGGAGAAAACATCCCAACAGCTGGTGCTGTAGCGCCAGAAGCTAGCCAGGCGCCTGCAGCTAGTGCCTCAAACGACGACGGTAAGAGTGATGACGCCTTTGATATCGTTGTGATTGGTGGAGGTCCTGCTGGTTATGTTGCAGCGATTAAAGCAGCACAACTTGGTGGTAAAGTTGCCCTTGTTGAGAAATCTGAACTCGGTGGAACCTGCTTGAATCGTGGCTGTATCCCAACTAAGACCTACCTTCACAACGCTGAAATCATCGAAAATATCGGTCATGCAGCAAATCGTGGTATCGTCATCGAAAATCCAAACTTCACTGTAGATATGGACAAACTCCTTGAAACTAAGTCTAAGGTTGTCAATACCTTGGTAGGTGGTGTTGCGGGTCTTCTTCGTAGTTACGGAGTTACTGTTCATAAGGGAATTGGTACAATCACTAAAGATAAGAATGTCTTGGTAAATGGTTCTGAATTGCTTGAAACCAAGAAAATTATCCTTGCTGGTGGTTCAAAAGTCAGCAAGATTAACGTCCCTGGTATGGAATCTCCACTTGTGATGACCAGCGATGATATTCTTGAAATGAACGAAGTTCCAGAAAGCCTCGTAATCATCGGTGGTGGGGTTGTCGGTATCGAACTCGGCCAAGCATTCATGACATTTGGTTCAAAAGTAACTGTTATCGAAATGATGGACCGTATCGTTCCAGCTATGGATGCGGAAGTGTCTAAGAATCTTCGCTTGATTTTGGAACGCAAAGGTATGACCATCTTGACAGGTACAAAATTGCAAGAAATCATCGAGGAAAATGGCCAACTTCGTATCAAGGTTGAAGGAAAAGACGATATCATCGCTAGCAAAGCTCTTCTTTCAATCGGTCGTGTGCCAGACCTTGAAGGAATTGGTGATGTTGAGTTTGAATTGGATCGTGGACGTATCAAGGTCAACGAATACATGGAAACTTCTGTTCCTGGAATCTACGCACCAGGTGACATCAACGGTACTAAGATGTTGGCGCACGCAGCCTTCCGCATGGGTGAAGTTGCCGCTGAAAATGCCCTCAAAGGAAATCATGCTGTTGCGAAACTCAACTTGACTCCTGCAGCCATTTACACTCTTCCTGAAGTAGCAGCAGTAGGTCTGACTGAAGAACAAGCCCGTGAGAAATACGATGTAGCCATCGGTAAATTCAACTTTGCTGCCAACGGACGTGCAATTGCATCAGATGCGGCTCAAGGTTTCGTAAAAGTTATTGCTGATAAGAAATACGGAGAAATCCTTGGTGTGCACATCATTGGTCCTGCAGCTGCAGAATTGATCAACGAGGCATCAAGCATCATCGAAATGGAAATCACTGTTGAGGAAATGCTGAAGACCATCCACGGACACCCAACCTACTCTGAAGTGATGTACGAAGCATTTGCAGATGTTCTAGGAATGGCCATCCATTCACCAAAGAAAAAATAAAACGAAGATAGACTAGGCTGGAAAGATGTTTTCCAGTCTCTATCGTATAAAGGGATATCATGAAATATATTATCAATCATTCAAACGACACTGCTTTTAATATCGCCTTGGAAGAATATGCCTTTAAACACCTTTTGGATGAGGATCAAATCTTCCTTCTTTGGATTAACAAACCTTCTATCATTGTTGGTCGTCACCAGAATACTATCGAAGAAATCAACCGTGACTATGTTCGAGAAAATGGTATTGAGGTAGTCCGCCGTATCAGTGGTGGCGGAGCTGTTTATCACGATCTAAACAACCTCAACTACACCATCATTTCAAAAGAAGATGAAAACAAGGCCTTTGACTTCAAGAGCTTCTCAACTCCAGTTATCAATACCTTAGCTCAACTAGGCGTCAAAGCTGAGTTCACAGGCCGTAATGACCTTGAGATTGATGGAAAAAAATTCTGTGGCAATGCCCAAGCCTATATCAATGGGCGTATCATGCACCACGGTTGCTTGCTCTTTGACGTTGATTTGTCAGTCCTTGCTAATGCCCTCAAGGTTTCAAAAGACAAATTTGAATCAAAAGGTGTGAAATCCGTTCGTGCCCGTGTAACCAATATTGTCAATGAATTACCTGAAAAAATCACAGTTGAAGAATTCCGTGATTTGCTATTGGAATACATGAAAAAAGAGTACCCAGAGATGACTGAATACGTCTTTTCAGAAGAAGAAATGGCGGAAATCAATCGCATTAAGGATACAAAGTTCGGTACTTGGGACTGGAACTACGGTAAATCACCTGAATTTAACGTTCGTCGGGGAACAAAATTCACTAGTGGAAAGGTTGAAGTTTTTGCCAACGTCATTGAATCAAAAATCCAAGATATCAAGATTTATGGTGACTTCTTTGGTATCGAAGACGTTGCAGCTGTAGAAGATGTCCTTCGTGGCGTAAAATATGAACGCGAAGATGTTCTTAAGGCACTAGAAACTATTGACATCACACGCTACTTCGCTGGTATCAGCCGTGAAGAAATCGCTGAAGCGGTAGTGGGGTAAGGAAAAAGAATCCATTTATGATGGATTCTTTTATTAGGGTTAAACTTAATAATCATGCTGATTAGATTATAATAGTGATGAAAAATGAAAAGGAGTTATTCATTATGTTAGAAATTCCAGTAGAAAGTCTTAATCTATTTGAACAGTTAGACCGCAATGTTGTTGCTTTTTATAGAAATGAAGAAATTTCTCAAACTGAAAGTTTAAATATAAGCATCACACAAGAACATTATGATAAGAAATACAAAGAGCTTCAACCTTTAGGATACCAAGCTGTTCAAATACCTCTGGGAATGGCTTTAGATAATGTAATCCAGCAAGCCCATTTTCAAAATCTTATAATTGGCGGTCTTCTCCCCGATGAAATCAAAGTAAACAAAGGGGACTTAATGTCTTTGAAGGACATTGTTGATAGTTTTTGTATTATGTTTGCTGCAGCAAATAACCGACTTGAAAATAGTAAGGCTTATGAATTTATGAAAGATAAGACAGTGTTCTTTATTGGTAAACTGTTAACTGACGATCTTAAAAATGGTGACGAAATTTCGTATATGGGAATCGAAAGAGAATCAGCTGATGGTACTTCTTATGAAGCAGTAAAATGTTTTCTAACTAAAGAGAGTGCTGAGCAGTACAATGATTCAAAAAAACCAGTAAGCCCAGCAAATCTAGCCTATCTGCAAGCCTTTTGGGGTAAACCAGTAATTATAGAGCCTCACCGTAACTACTGGATTGAGTTTAAATAAATAAAAAACGAAAGATAAAGGAATTGGTCTTTCGTTTTTTAGCAATAGTTGCTTTACATAATTTATAATATGTAACAATCATAAACTATCTAAAGCATTCTTTTGTTCATCATTGACGATATGGGTATAGAGGTCAGTGACTTGTGTACTGGCATGTCCTAGCTGATGGCTGACCAAAACTTGCGATTTAGTAGCATCATAGAGCCTAGTCGCCAGGGTATGGCGTAGTTTGTGTGGAGTTACACGGACTTTGAAGTCCTCAGAGTACTTAGCAACCATCTTTTCAACACTAGAAGCATCAATACGATTGGGAACGCCTCGATATAAGGTCAAAAAGAGAGCTGTATCTGTCTTTTCCGTCTTATAGCGTTGATTTCGAATGGCTAGATAATTCTCTAGGTAAGGCTTAGCAAAAGCAGCGACATTGACAGAATCACGTTTCCCCCCTTTTCGAGTGACATCGATCACCATCATTTTGAGATTGAGGTCTCTTAGATCTAGATTAACAGCTTCAGATAAGCGGACACCAGACGCTAGGAGAAGGGCAATAATGGCCAAATCACGTTCTTTGTTCTTATTAAATGATGAGAGAGCGCGATTTGAGAGCTGTTGTGGGTACTCCTGATCGATATAAGTTAGAAAACCTTCTGTTTCATCACCTAGAAAGAGTTTTTGCTTGATGTTTTCAGCTCTAGCAGCAAGTGTTTCTTTCTTTTTCTTGGTTGAAACTTTCTTCATTACATTACGATAGAAATAGGGTTCTCCCAGGTCGTTTTCAACCTCCTCTGTTAGATACTTGTAAAGACTAGAAAGTGCTGATAAGGTCCGATTGATGGTCGTCTGAGATACACCTTGCTTGGTTGTATTAGCATTCAGCAATGGACGTTCACGTAGATATAGGATAAAAGCTTCCATATCTTTCTTAGACATATTTTCCAAGACAGATAAAGGAATATCAGACATTTTATCAGCATTTGAAATTCCAGACTCTAAAACCCAGCTGAAAAATCGATCGTATTCCTTGAGATATTCGTACAAGGTTGTAAAACTGTAGGGCACAGCAAGCTTGGATTGGTAGTATTCCAGAACATACCAGGGCATGATTTGTTTTAGTTTGTCGATTCGTTCCAGTAAAATCTCACGTTTCATGTATTTTCTCCATAATTAAGTCTACTAGTAGTATAGCATAGACTCATATATTTTTCAAGAAAATTATAGTTTTTCGGAAAGATGTTATAAGTGTTTGATGGATTCTAGAAAAAACAAAGACCTGGTTCCACAATCATAAGAAACAGGTCTTTTGTGTGTATGTAATCCGGCAATATGTTTATATTTCAATTTCTCTAAAATATTGCAATTGCCATTTTTGTGTTGCTCGAGCTGTTGTATTTAAATTTGAGCACCAAGGAGGATAAAATCGCATAGACATTTTTCCATTGCTATCTTTTGTCGACAGAATGTTTTTACGAATAGCCACCTCGTTTGGAATAATGAATAGTCCCCTCTTATCATTATCAATGATAACGATTATAAGTTCATTTCCTAAGTCCTCATTGGTATAAGGAATGTTCTTGTTGTTTTGGTCTTTTTTCCAAAAAACTGTAAAATATCCTTCTTTTTTTGGTGTTCTTTTTGCCAAGCGGCATCTTTTATACCCTTGCTCTTCCTTTATCTTGATAAGAATACCTTCGTATTTTTCATTGTATTTTTCTTCAATGAAATCAAAATCACCATAAAAATTATATAAAACATCGAGTATTTTCATTATGATGTATGTCCTCCTTAGCAAATAACTTTTCCAAAGAATAATACTGTTTCCAACAAAATCAGCTACCGACTCTATGCACATCTTTTTTATGTATTACCATATAGCAGGATACCAAGATGATGAAGATTTTAAGCAGGTAGGTTTCGGATCGATTAGTGTCTATGGTTAGCTGAGACAAGACATTAATGATCGAATGTGTCATAACGCAAATCCAGAGATTCTTTGTTTTGTTATAAAGAGCTGAGAGTATGAAAGAATTCGTCAGCAATCCAAATAAAAACGGTAGAATTTGCAGAGTTGCTAGGGAACCATCTATGTAAAAGAACAACAGATGCCAAAGCGCCCAGCTGAAAAAGGTTAGGATTGTTGAGTAAAAATATGGCAACTTTTCTTGTAAAATTGGTTGAAAAACATATCGCCATCCAATCTCTTCTATACCGCCAAAAACAATAAATTTGAAGAACATCAAAAATGGGAGATACCAGCTAAATTCTACTATTTGCCCACCAAACATTAGAAAAGAAAAATCAAGGACAATAAGGAAGAAAGATAATAAATAGTGTTTATAACTGGTATGAATGTTAAAAAAATCGTTAACGATCTTCTTAAAAGGAATATGAAAATAGTGATTTGCAACAATGATTCCCCAAAGTGCTGAAGAAATGCCACCTAGAATGATTCCTAAAATAGTTAATAGATTGGACTGAACAGAAAAATGATTCAAGAGAAAGAAAAGGAGACAAACTGATACTAACTGGCTAAATGTGCCTAGCAAATATACTGCAATTGCCTTATTTCTTTTCATAGAGAATCCTTTCAATTATATTTTACGTAAAATAAATTATGTAAACAGAACTTATAACAACAAATCTTTGACTTTTCCAATTTCACTTTTTGGAATAACTAGGTGAATCATATCACCCAGATACATTCTAGTTGAGCCGTTAACTGTTTGGCTCTTGCCATTATGGACTTGGGTGGTAATGAGTACGTTATGTGGCAAGTTGAGTTCGTGAACCTGTTTTCCAGCGATTTTGTCAGACACAGGGATTTCTATGAGGGTGACTTCTCCTTCGTCTGTTGCTTCTTCTGGCAGCATTTTTTCTAGCATGGCCTCATAGACTGGTGCTCCCTTGAGCAAATCCATGACGATGTAGGCGACCAAGGTCACTAAGCCCAGTGGCATGAGGTTGCGAATATCTCCAACCATCTCAGTTACGAGGATCATGGCAGTTAAGGGAGCCTTGGAAATTGCCCCAAAGTAGCCACTCATTCCCAGAATGACAAATATAGGGAATTGCTCCTGACTAACAAGCCCAAGGTTGACACAAATGACACCAACTAGGGCACCAAGTAAGGAACCAAGCGCCAAAATGGGTAGGAAAATTCCTCCTGGGAGGCCACTTCCATAACTAATCATACTCCAAACAAAGCGGATCAAAAAGTAAGCTAATAGAACTTGGAAACTAAAATTTTGCTCAGTTAGGGAAAGAACCAGCTGATTTCCACCACCAAGGATTTGTGGCAAGAAAATCCCGACTGGTATGATAAGGATAAAGGCTAGGATTGGATAATAAGCTTTATCCAAATGAATTTTTTGACCAATCCAGTCATAAATTCGACCAACATTGAGTACAGCTTTCTCATAGAGAAAACTAGAAAGCCCGAGAAAAACTCCCATAAGGAGGTATATCCAATACTGGTCTAGGGTCATGAGAGGAATGTTATCTGGCATATCCAGCACAGGTGTTAGGCCAAATATGAGTAGTGAGACAAAGTTTGCTACGAGACTGGCTGCTAGAGTTGAGACCCAGAAAAAGCGTGAAAAATGATGATAGACTTCCTCTACAACAAAGAGGAGACCTGCAATCGGTGCATTAAAGGCAGCGGCTAAGCCTGCGGCAGCACCACTGGCAATCAGGGAGCGTTCCTCTACCGGACTGGATTTGAGCCACTTGGCAATACCTTTTCCACCAACTGCTCCAAGTTGAATACTTGGCCCTTCCCGACCTAGCATAAGGCCACTGGCAATAGCAAGAATACCTAGAATATATTTTTTCCAGAGGACACTCCACCAGTTAAGAGTCATTAGTCCCTTTAATTCGGCTTCGACTTGAGGAATTCCTGAACCCTTGATATCTTTTTCTGATCGAGTTAGTTTCGCACTAAGCCAGCAAACGATTAAATAAAATAGACCAATGATAAAAAGATTGCGCACTAGGTGCGCTTGATCTTGATAGAGGCCTTGTATCAGATGAAAACCCTTTTCGATTAAGAAACGAAAAGATCCGACGATTAGCCCGACGACGAGACCAACAATGATTCCTCGTCCAACTTGGGATAATATGGTGCTTGAGGCAAAGGCAAATTCTTTCTTGGAACTGAGTGTTTCTGACTGTTCCTCCATAATCATTTCCTCTTACTTGTCTTTCTTAGTTGAAACCAGTGTTTTGACTGGTTCAAAACTGGTTCGGTGAATTGGGGTGACACCTAGTTTTTCCAGTCCTTCTAGATGTTTAGCTGTTCCGTATCCTGCATTAGCTGTAAAATCATATCCAGGATATTGCTGATCATAGTCCTTCATCAATTCATCCCGTGTCACCTTGGCCACTATAGATGCAGCTGCGATCGAGAGAGAGTTTGCATCTCCTTTGATGATTGCTGTTTGAGAAATCGGCAACTCCAGTTTCATGGCATCTATCAAGAGGTGCTCAGGTTGCGGACTGAGCTGGGAGATCGCTTCTTTCATGGCTAGTTTGGTTGCTTCATAGATATTGACTTGGTCAATGACTTGATTATCCATGATACCAATCCCGATTGATAAAGCTTGGTCTTGAACGGCTTGATAAATATCCAAATGTTTCTTTTTTGGGATTTTTTTGCTATCGTTGAGACCTCTGATTTTACAATTTTTTGGTAAGATTACCGCTGCAGCGACTACAGGTCCAGCAAGAGGACCGCGGCCGACCTCATCAACACCTGCAATTAGGCTCAATCCTTGCTTATACAGTTCTTTTTCATAGGAAAGCATAGTTTCTAGGCGAAGGTCTTCATCCAGTTCAGCCTGAATGGCTTTTTTACGCTTGTTGATTTCCTTTTGAACTCCAGAACGAGGATCTTTTTCCAGTTCAGGAAAAAGGGGATTGTCTAATTCTTTGACAGTGGCAAGAAGGTCTTTGATTTCTTTAATCGTCGTCATCGATGTCATCCAATGTATCTAAGGTATAGTTACCGAGCTTTCCATCACGGACTTCCTTTACAAAGAGGCTGTAAAAGCGGTCGTAGTCGTCTCGGAAACCAAGGGCACGTGTCATATCCATGATGATAACAGGTGCTTCTTCTTCTATCTTCATTTGTTTGAAGCGTTCAGCTAGCTTTTCTGGATAATGTTTTTTGAAATAATCAAGACCAAAAATGGTCACTTCATCCATAGGAAGCAACTGGTCTTTAATGGCTCCAGTCAAGGCTAGTTTCAAAGCAACGGTTTCGTCTTCAAATTTAGGCCAGAGAATCCCTGGTGTGTCTAAAATTTCAAGGTCTTTATTGGTTTTAAGCCATTGTTGCCCCTTGGTAACACCTGGTTTATTGCCTACAACCGCAATCTTTTTCCCAGCCAAACGGTTCATGAGAGTTGACTTACCGGCATTTGGAATTCCGATAATCATGGTCCGCAAGGTTTCGATCTTGATACCTCGTTCTTTCTGGCGTGCAATCTTATCAGCCATGAGCTTTTTAGCGGCATCAGTAACAACTTTTACAGTCACTTGCTCTTTGGAGTTGATAGCCAGAGTTTGGATTCCCTGTGATTCAAAATACTGACGCCATTCTTTGGTCATTGCGGGGTCAGCCAGATCTGCCTTATTCAAAATCAAAAGCTTTGGTTTATCCCCAACAATCTTAGTTAACATAGGATTTTGACTAGATAAAGGTAGCCTAGCATCCACCAAAATCGTCACAAAATCAACAAATTTTAAATTCTCCTGAACTTGCCGCCGAGCCTTAGACATGTGACCCGGAAACCATTGAATAGTAGCCATAATATTTTCCCCTTCCGACTAAAAAAAACGTAGTAAAAACGTTTTCTTTCTTACTACCTATTCTATCATAAATGAGGAACTTTTGCACAGGCTTTGACCACAATAAATGACAAATAGTATAGGTGCGAAACATCCTTGATGCCAGTCAGGATTTACTTGACTTTTTTTGCTAACAGGTATATACTTAGTGTATACTAATTCGTGGAGGTAGAGCAATGAATACAGTAAAGACTCGGAAGGTAGGGAATTCTCTCACTGTGACCATTCCTAAAAATTTAGGTATGACAGAAGGTCAAGAAATGGTTGTCTACAAAGGGATTGACGGAGTCATTGTCTTAGCTCCAAAACTGAAAGATCCTTTTGATGGGATTACTGATTTGAGAATGACAAATGATTTTGAAGGGGTAAGATCACTTGATAGCGAAATCTGAGTATATTCCTGAAAAGCAGGATATCATTTGGCTGGACTTTGATCCATCAGTCGGTCGGGAGATTCAGAAAAGGCGACCTGCCTTGGTAGTTTCTAGGAGAGAATATGCCTTGCAAACTGGATTTGTGGCTGTCTGTCCTATCACTCACGGCCAACGTCGTTTGGCAGAAAAAGGCTTGCTCGTTCCTGTCTCATCGGACAAGGTAGATGGCGCTGTCAATCCATTTCAACTGTATACCTTTGATTTTCGGATGCGTAATGCTCAAAAAATAACAAGAATGGACACACAATGTTTTCAGAAAGTCGTCCAACTTTACCAGTACATCTTCGGAGATACATAAATCCTACCATGCATAGACAAGGTAGGATTTTTTCTATATGAGTAACCTATCTAAAAACGGATGAAGGCAATTTGTTAAAATTCCTCTAATCCAGCTTTCTTGTGCTGATGATAGATGTTCTGCCTGAAGGCATTCTTTTAGAAAATCGCGGACTTGTTCTGGTGCAATTTCAAACTCAAAGGCTCTCATCTTGTAGAAAAAATCGATGAGATGCTCAGATAAGTATTCATCTGAAAAGAGTACTTCTCCACTTTTTCGATATTCTAATAGAAGCCGAGAAAATCTAGCTTTTTCATCAGGCAAATCCCGAAAATAGGAATTAAGAAGCCAAGTCTGCTTCTGCTTTCGTTCAATAGGATCTTGATTTGCAATCCGCTGATCCTTTTCCAGCTCTTTCTGGTTTTGTTTAGCCTTGATAGCCCGTTCTTCTCTATTTTTTCCAAAGAGGATTTTTTCCCATTTTCGTTCTTCTTGGGTCAAGGTTTCTGTAAAGCCAAAGTAATCTTGATAGGCTCGTTCTGCAGGTCCCATGGCAAGAATGAGATTGTCAGCGTATTGCTTGGCGATTTTATCTCTCTTCTTGCGTTCTTTCTCTGCTTGAATCCGTAGATGCTGCTCGTAGTCGATTTTCTCCTTGCCTAGTTTGACAAGGTAGAGTTGGTCATCGGTCTTACCAAGTAGAAAAGGTTTGATACACTTTTCCAGCACTTCTTCCATACGAGCCTTCTTCTTTGGATCTGCCTTGGTCCAACTTCCGCCTAGAAAGACCTCTAGGAAGAGCTGATAGTCTCTCTCAGGCGCGAATTGATTGCCACGATTGGCTTTGAAAACACCTTTTTCCCAAAACCATTTTAGAAGTTTTTCGTCAAAATCGCTTTTATTGATATTGATTTTTTCCTTTTTCTGGGCCTTTCTGGTTAGGTTTTCAACTTTTCTGAGTAGTCTTTCTTCCTCTTCCAGTTGCTGATCGAGGCTAATACGATGAAAATGGCGAACACAGTCGCTTCCTATAGGGAAGAGACGTTGGCCTGTAACTCCGTTAAAGAGTTCGTAGGTGTATTTTATGGCGTTCCCGCAGACACAATTACTACGGCCAATGCCATTAAAAATCAAGGAAACTTCATTCCATTCCTTGGTAGCTTGATCCCAAGTATCGGCTTTTGAAGCCTGTAAAACCGCATCGTGCAAGGATTTTCTAACTGGAAGTGGCATGAGGTCTCCTTTCTAGATTATACTTTTAAAACTTGAACATCGTCTTTGCCGAGTAAAATCAAGTATTTTTCAATATTTTCAATCGAATAGGCTCGAGATAAGGCCTCTCCGTATAGGGCTAACTGACCACGGTAGCGGTCTATGAGTTGACTTGGTTGATCATAACGGTCAGTCTTGTAGTCAAAAAGAACGATGCGATCCTCATAAAGCAGATAGCCATCCAAGATCCCACGGACAACGAAGTCTTCTTGACTCTTCTGGTCCCGCTTGAGCATAGAAAAAGGTTGCTCGCGATAGAGATGGCCGGTATTAGCGAGAATTTCCTGACCAAGTGGTGTTTCAAAGAAGGCGAGAATTTTAGAAAGATTGATCTTGTCTCTTACAGCTGGACTAGTCTGAACTTGTTTGAGAGTATCTTTCAGGCTAGCAAGTGTTGGTCGCTGACTAAGGTCAATTCTCTGCATGAGTTCGTGAGTGGCACTACCAATCTCAGCTCCAGTTACCTTTTCTTTAGTTGAAAAATCTGGTAAATCGAAGCTGATTTGCTTCTCTGTTGATTTGGTTTGGTTAGCAATTTGTACCCCTTCCATATCCATTACTGGTTCGTAGAATTTCTTGATTTGGCTAGGAGTTTGGACGCTAGGAAGTTCAATAGCCGCACGGTGAAGAGTATTATAGACTTCTACTTCTTTTAGCATTTCCAGAGCTTCTTTGATAGTTTCTGACTGGCGATTGTCTGCTTGAGAACTATCTTGTAGAGGGCTCTTGTTTTCCAATTCTCCGATAGCTTCTCTGGTCAGCTGGTCTTCACCAACAAAACGATAGCTAAAGTTGAGATGGTCTTTGGCAAATACTTTAGTGATCGCCCAGATCCAATCTTGGAAATTCTTGGCTTGAAGTCTGGTATGTTTATCGAGTTTTCCGTTTTCAGATCTTGGATACTCCTTGGCTTCTAGCTTTTCACGAGAGCCCTTACCGACAAGATAGAGCTTTTTCTCAGCCCGTGTCATAGCAACATACAGTAGACGCATTTGCTCAGAATAGCTAGCCAGTTGTAGCTCTTCTTCATTTTGCGTATAAGTGAGGCTAGGAATGGAGAGTTTAATGGTTTTCGGATAGTGGGCTTCTACTGCTCCTGTTTCCACCTTGGCAATGTATTTGACACCAAGCCCATTTTTACGACTGAGAATAACGTCTGACATCGAGTCTTGCTTATTGAAGTCCTGATCCATGTTGAGGATAAAGACATAAGGAAACTCCAAACCTTTACTCTTGTGAATGGTCATGAGTTCCACTGCATCTTTAGGCGGTGCGACGGCTACACTTGCAAGATCATGCTGTGCTTCCAAAACCTGGTCAATCATACGAATAAAACGAGACAAGCCCTTGAAATTACTCTTTTCAAACTGGTCTGCTCTCAAAGCTAAAGCATAGAGATTGGCTTGTTTGGCAGGACCGTTAGGCAAAGCTCCGACATAATCATAGTAAAAACGATCGTTGTATATCTTCCAAATCAGGTCATAAAGGGAGTTGGTTTTGGCATATAAGCGCCAAGAATCCAAAATATCCATGAATTGATTTAGTTTTTCCTCTAAAGGTTTGTGAATTAACTCTTTCTGCTCAGCTGTTTGTTTTTGAGCATGAAGCAGTTTCTCATAAAGATTCTCTTGTACTTTATCAGCTGCTTTTTGAAGGGACAAACGTGCCAGCTCGTCCTCATCGAAGCTAAACATTGGAGACTTCATAAGGGCAACCAAGGCATAGTCTTGGAGAGGATTGTGGATGACACGAAGGGTATCCAACATGACTTGCACTTCTAGGGATTGGAGGTAATTGTTTTGCTCTCCGTCGGTTTTAACTGGAATTCCGTACTCTGACAGGGCGAGGAGAATCTGGTCATTTCGACTGCGGCTAGAGGTCAAAAGGGCTATTTCTTTGAAAGCAACACCTTTTTCCTGATGAAGCTTCAGGATTTCCTTGATGACCAGACGCATTTCCCCAGTGAGTTTAGTTTCTGTTTGGCTCTCTTCCTCCTCTTGCCCGCTGTCGTCCTTATCGTAGAGGAGAAATTCTGCCTTGTTGTCTGGATTGGGAGTTAGTTTGCTATTGGCAAAAACAAGCTGGTGCATGCTGTCATAGTTGATTTCTCCAATCTCTTGGTCCATGAGTCGTTCAAAGACATGGTTGGTTGCAGATAGCACTTCCGAACTACTACGAAAATTTTCCTTGAGGAGAATCAACTTGCCTTCTTGAGGATTATGCGCATAGCGTTGGAATTTTTCATTGAAAATCTGCGGATCTGCCTGACGGAAACGGTAGATAGACTGCTTGATATCTCCAACCATAAAGCGATTGTGACCATTCGACAGCAACTCCAGCATCCGTTCTTGAATGTGGTTGGTATCCTGATACTCATCGACCATGACTTCGTGGAATCGTTCCTGATAAGCCTTGCGGACTTGTGGGAAATTCTCTAGAATTTCAATGGTGTAATGGCTGATATCAGCGAATTCAAAGGCATTCTCCTGGCGTTTACGTTCACGATAGGCCTCCACAAAATCACTCATAAATGTTTGGAAGGTTTTAGATAACTCCCAGGTGTCTCCATGATAACGCTCTTGATAGTCGAGAATGGTTATCTGGTCTGACAGTTGTCCTAGTTTAGCAAACTGGGCCTTTCTCTCATCGTTATAGGCATCAGCCAGTGGCTTCAAATCGGCCTTACGACTAGAATTAGCTAGAGCTCGACCATTCTTTTCTTTCGATATTGCGACAACACGCGTAAGCACTGCTTGATAAGCCTGGCTATCGGACTCTTGATTTATGGAGCTAATTTGATCCAGAACCTGTTGAACAGCTTCTAAATAGGTAGCTTTGGGAAACTCCTTGGCATCATTATCCAGATGATAACGGAAAAAGATTTCCAAATCCCAAAGCGCCTGCTTGATTTTCTCAGTTAGTTTTTCTTTTTCACTAGCAAAATCAGCTTCTTCAAACCCTTTGAGGAACGAGTCACTAAGCCATTTTTGAGGATTACTAGTGGATTGAAGGAAATCATAAATTTTGTAGACTTGCTGGCGCAGACCTCTTTCATCCTTGCCACGCCCAGCAAAGTTCTTGACCAATCGACTAAAGCTCTCTTTATTTTCACCTTGGTAATGATCTTCAAAAAACTGATGAAAAACTTCGTTCTTTAAGAGTAACTGTTCACTTTCATTTTGCAGAATACGGAAGTTCGGTGCGATATCAATCAGATAGCCATGTTTTCCTAGGAATTTTTGTGTGAAGGAGTCCATGGTTCCGATGGCAGCGTTTGGCAGGTCTGCCAACTGGCGTCCCAAGTGTTGTTTGAGATCGACATCAACGGTTTCTTGGATTTGCTGGCTGATTTTTTTCTCCAAGCGTTCCTTGAGTTCAGTAGCAGCCTTGACGGTAAAGGTCGAGATAAAGAGTTGACTGATTTCTACACCACGGGCTAATTGGTCCAGAATGCGCTCTGCCATGACAAAGGTTTTCCCTGAACCAGCAGACGCTGAGACTAGGATATTTTGCCCAGCAGTATAAATGGCTTCGATTTGCTCGGCTGTTTTCTTCTGTTCCTTGTTCGAACTCGCTTCTGCTTCTTGCAATTTTTGAATTTCTTCCTCAATTAAAAAGGAAATGGGCTTCATCGATTCAACTCCTCTCTCATTTTTTCAAACCAAGCTTGCTTGAGTTTTTCTCCGACCAGTCGTTTGCCATCGGCTAGGTCTAACTTTTCTAGGAAACGAGCTTGACCAAAATGGTAATTAGCTTCAAATCCTGTAATGGCTTGATGTTGTTGAACGTATGGGGCAATACTTCTTCCGTTCTCTGTGTATGGATTGATGGCGAACTGACCTTGTAAAATCTTCTCAGCTGCCTTCTTGTAAAGATGGGCATTATAGTCTAGTAAGAGCTGGAATTCCTCGCCTGTCAGCTGATTGGCCTTGTTTTTATTGTAAAATTCGCCTAAATGACTACTTTCTTTCTCTAAAAAGAGGCCTTGATATTTCATAGACTTGCTGGCTTCTACTACCGCTCCTGCCAAACTCTTAACGGTCAAGAGAGATTGGACTGATTCAGCCATTTCCAAGTACATGGCACCGAAAAAGTTCTGCTCCCCTTCTCTTTTTAGGGCAGCAAGATAGGTGGGCAGTTGGGAATTAAGCCCATTAAAGAAATGAGGAAACTGGAACTGAGTAAGACTAGACTTGTAGTCTACCACTCCTAACGCTCCATCAGCTTTCAGGCGGTCAATACGGTCAACCTTGCCTCGCACATGGACACTGCGACCATTATCCAACTGGATAAAGGCCTGATCCTTGCCACCAAATGTTGCCTCCTCTTGGATGGTTTCGACGGCTGGATTATGACGAAGGATGTGGCCCGTAGTTCGCGCGACATCAAGTAGAACTTCCTTGGTAAACTGGGCTTCCAAACTTTCCTGATAAATGGCTTCAAATTCGCGTTCTTGACTGGTTTCTTGGATAGCTTGTTCCAGACGTTTGTCAAACGGATTTTCAGCAGGCAGTTTCAAGGCACGCTCAAAAATACGGTGCAAGAAATTCCCGTGACTGCGAGCATCTGGGCGCAGGCGTAATTCTTCCTGCAAACCAAGGACATAACGGAGGAAATAACTGTATTCATTGCGGTAAAATTCTGTCAAACCAGAGGTAGACAGGTAAAACTCTTTGTCAGCAGGATAGAGAGCCTGCAAGGTATCCTTTGCTAATGGCTTGCTACTTGGACTAGTTGGGAGTGCAGGATTTGTAAGACCTTTCTGATCAAGTTTTTTCCCCATGACACGCGCCAAGACAGTGACAAAAGTTAAATCTTGTTCATTTACACTAGAATCCGCTTGCTGATGATAAGCAACCAGACTGGACAAGAGACTGTGATAAGAACCCATATCTTCTTTACTAAGATTTTTATGGTTCATTCTCTTTTCTCTTCGGCTAAATCCAAAACTCACCAGTTCATGAAGATAGACAGATTCCTTACTCTCATTTTCATTGAAAAGACTTGGAGCGGATAACACCAACTGCTTACGGGCAGCATTGACTAAAGAAAGCATGGTATAACGATTTTTCTTGAGGTTTTCACTGCTTGCAATCAGCAATTGTGCTCCCTCCTCTGTCGCTTGGTTTAGGCTTTGTCTCTCTTCGTCTGTCAAAAGGCTAGTATTTTGCGCAATTTTTGGTAAATGATCCTGAGTCAGTCCAATGGCATAGACAAAGTCAGCGGTCAGAGGTGCAATCAGATCGTAACTCTGCACCAGAACAGTGTCCACTGTCGCTGGAATAGTGCGATACTGAGATAAACTCATTCCAGAGTGGAGTAAGGATAGGAAGTCCTCCAGACTCACTTGTGAACCATCAAAAACGGTCGCAAATTGTTCTAAAACATGACAGAAAGCTTTCCAAACTTCAGCTTGTCTTTCCTGCTCTAGGACTTCCATAGTGGATGTTAAAGCTTGCATCTGCTTGCTTAAAGCAGCGTTTTTTAGAAAAGCACTCCACTTTTGCAAGAGATTTTCAGCCTTCTGTTTCCGACTGGCAAACAAGGTTTCAAGTGGCGCCAAAACTCGCAGACGAATGGCATTCAAACGTTCCAAATCAAATTTTCCATGGTGGGATTTTGTGAAGATTTGCTGAAAGGCTGACAAGCCATTGATACCAAGATAGCGGAGGTATTGCTCAAAGGCATCGATATCAGCTTGACTGAGGTCAGTATACAAGCCTGTTCTGAGAAGATTAATCAAATCCTCCTGACGGAAACGGTAGCGTTTTAAACGTAAAATTGACTCCACATACTGGGTCAAGGGATGATGAGCCATGGATTCGCTTCTACCAAGATAGAATGGAATCTGGTACTGGTCAAAAATGGTCTTTAAGGATAACTGATAAGAAGCCACATCACCCAAGAGAATACGAAAATGCTTGTAACTCAGTTCTGGATGGTCATGTAATTTCTGACGAATGCTACGCGCTACTAACTCCAACTCTTCCTTTTGCGTCAAGCAAGACCAGATTTGCAGGTTTTCCCTGTCTTTCTCATCGATATCCAAGGTGAGTTCTGAAAAGTCATAAGAAGACTCCAGCAAACGAGAGGCCTTGTCAAAACTATCCATTTTCTCATGAGTCTGAGAACGATCCTGAGCAGGTGTTTGGTATTTTGTCCCCAAATGATGAAGAAATTCCACACTGGCTTGATAGAGATTCCCTTCAGTGAACGGACTGATATAGGCTTTCTTGCTTGCATAAGCCCCAATAACAATCTCAACACCTTTTCGATGGAGCAGATCCACCACATGCTCTTCCTCAGCAGAAAAACGGGTAAAACCGTCAATGACCAGAGCAAGCTGACTAAAATCACTACCTACCTTGTCATTCTCAATAGCCTCAATCAAATGGGACAACTGACTTCCCTGAGCCAACTGACCTTGATTGAGATAGGCTGTTACTTTCTCAAAAATCAAGAGTAAATCTGCTCGTTTATCCTCATCCGTCAAACTTTCCAAGTCCAAAAAGCTCATCTGAGCAGTCGTCATCTCATGATAAAGTTCAACCAACTGCTGGATAAATTGAGGATCTTGTTTAATCGCACCATAAACACGTAAATCCTTGGAATCGAGTTCCGCAAGGCACTTATAAAAAGCCATCCCAAGACCAATATCATCAAGACTGGTCTTGGCAGGCAAATCATTTAAAACCAGATAACGAGCCATTTGAGCGAAACGCGTGACGGTAATCGCAAAAGAAGCCTGCTGGGACAAGCATTCCAGCACGGCGCGTTCCTTTTCAAAAGAAAGAGAGTTGGGGGCGATGTAGAAGACCCGCTTGCCTGCAGCAACTAGCTCTTCTGCCTCTCTCGTTAAAATTTCAGTCAAAGAAGTCCGAATATCAGTATAAAGTAATTTCATCTCAGCCTCGTTTGCTTTATCAAAGTTTCTTACTCTATTATAGCAAAGTTCGTTTCACAGTCCAAATCCAAAATTCTAGTTGACAATCATTTAATTAGCAAATCAATCATGCTTCATCATCCACTTTCATATGCTGAAAGATATAGAGAAAAAAGTCTTTGGAAACTTCAAAATGTCCATAACGAAGTCGAGAAGTATAGTCTCTCCATTCAGGATGCTGTCTGGCTATTTCTATGGAGCAATCTTTGACTGGTTGATAATACTCAACATTTCGTCTAAAGGGAAAGAATCCTTCAAACTGCTCTACTTGATAGGCTTTGTCATCTGTAATTTTACCTACGGCCACAAAAACCTGTAACTTATCTTGACCATTTATATCGTATTTTGGGCTATAGTATAAAAGATAGTCACCTTTTTTCATACGGTTTAAGGGGCCGCCCTTTCCATGACAGACCTGGCAAAAATTCCCTTCAACTCCTCTTAAAACATGGTTCTTCGAAACAACTCCGACCCAATATCTAGGCATTTTTATCCTCCAACTCTACTAACAAACGATTAAAACTTTCTCTATCTTCAGAAAGTTTATCAAAAAATTCTTCATCAATCCCTTCTACTAAAGGTAAAGCTTGATTGACCTTCTCCGCGCCAGACTTCGTCACTGAGACAAGTTTTGCCCGACTATCCTTTGGGTGTTGGTCGCGTCTAATGTAGTCTTTCTTCTCCAGTAGCCTAACAATCTGGGAAACCGTCATGACATCCATACCAGTGAACCGAGCAATATCAACTTGCGTTACATATTCCTCTCTATTAGACAGAAACAAAAGCGAAGTCAAAACGATAAATTGGGGCAAAGTGAGGCCATCCGATTTCAAGACTCTTTTTAAATTGCTTTCCCACTTGTTGTAGACTTTGATGAAAAGAAGGCCTGTAGATTCTGTTTCATCATTTTTGTAAATTGAATTAAAGTGATACTTTGACATTATTTCTCCTTAAATATTAAGTATACATATTATATAAGATTTTATTTTCTTTTTCAAGAAAAGGAAAGTCAAATGTTACTATTCTGTCAGACATTTCATAGTCTATATGCTATAATAAAAGCAAAACACCTAGAAAAGGAAGTCTTATGATTAAACTACTAGCCTTGGATATGGACGGAACCCTCCTTAACGAAGCCAAGGAAATCCCACAAGCCCACATCACTGCCATTCACCAAGCCATTGAAAAAGGTGTCAAACTGGTTCTCTGTACAGGTCGCCCGCTTTTCGGTGTCCTTCCTTACTACAAAAAACTGGGACTGGACCTTCAGAATGAGTATGTCATCGTCAATAACGGTTGTTCAACCCATCAGACCAGTGACTGGAGTCTAGTGGACTGGCAAGAACTCAGTCCAGCTGACATCGAATACCTCTATGACCTAGCAGAAAAAAGCGACGTCCAGTTGACTCTTTTTGATGAGAAACATTATTTTGTTCTCGGTGGCAAGCCTAATCAAATTGTTCAAAATGATGCCAAGCTAGTCTTTTCAGACCTAACTGAAATTTCCCTTGAGGAAGCCACCAGTGGTAAGTACCGTATGTTTCAGGGGATGTTTTTAGGCACCAAAGAGCAAACAGACGATTTTGAGCAGCGGTTTGCGACAGAACTCTGTCAACGATTTAGCGGTGTTCGTTCGCAGCCTGTCATTTATGAAGCCATGCCACTTGGAACAACAAAGGCTACTGCTCTTTCACGTCTAGCTCAGATTTTGAAGATTGATTCCTCAGAAATCATGGCCATGGGCGATGCCAATAACGATATCGAAATGCTTCAGTTTGCAGGCCTCGGCATTGCTATGGGAAATGCCAGCGATTATGTCAAATCCCTTGCTAATGACGTTACAGCCAGCAATGAAGAAGACGGCGTTGCGCGTGCCATTGAGAAGTATATTTTATAATTGAGAAGCCCAGTTCATATCAACTGGGTTTTGTTTTTTTTAGAATTACAAAACTTTAGAAACTCTTTAGAATTACTTGAGCTTTCTTTGATTTCTATAGCTTATACTAAAGTTAGAAAAATAAATCAAAAGGAGAAAATCATGAAAACAGTACTCGAAATTCATGGACTGACCAAACAATTCGGTCAACAAGCTATTCTTCAAGATCTTAGTCTAAGCATAAAAGAGGGAGATATTTATGGACTAATCGGAAAAAATGGAGCAGGAAAAACTACTCTTATCAAAATCATTACACAATTATTATTTTCGGACAAAGGTACAGTTTCCCTCTTTTCTAGTCAAGAACAAAATGAGTGGACCAAGTCTCTATCTCGAGTCGGTTCAGTTATCGAATCGCCTGTAGCCCATAATCACTTAACAGCATACCAGAATCTGAAATATTATTGTATGATACGTCATATTCCAAATGCTGATAAGGTGATTCATGAGACCTTGGACTATGTTGGCTTGTCAGATACAGGGAAAAAAGTCTTTCGTGATTTCTCACTAGGAATGAAACAAAGACTTGGCATTGCCATTGCCCTCCTATCCAAACCTGATTTCCTGATTCTTGATGAACCCATTAACGGTCTCGACCCAATTGGGATCAAAGAATTTCGTCTCATGATCCAGCGACTCAATCAAGAAAAAGGCATAACTATCCTCATTTCTAGCCATATCTTGTCAGAACTCTATCTCTTAGCTAATCGCTTTGGTATTCTGGATCAAGGTAAAATTATCCGTGAAATCAGCAAAGCGGAATTTGAAACACTGAGTGAGGATTATATTGTGCTTAAAACAAGCGGCAAAGAAAGAGCTTGTCAGGTATTGAAAGAACAAATCCAACTCCAGTTCAAGGTTGTGAACCCTGAAAATGAAATCCATATCTTTGGTAATGAACAAGATGTCAAACAGATTCTTAAGCAACTAACTTTGTCCGATGTTGCTATTGATGAGATTTACTTTGCCCGTCAAAACCTAGAAGAATACTTCACCCAATTGGTAGAATAGGAGAAAAATCATGATACATACTATTCAAGCAGATTTTTACCGTCTTTTCCGCTCCAAAGGATTCTGGATTACAGAATTCATTCTCTTTGTACTTATGTTACTGGGTGCTACTATTGGCGCTACAGGACATCTAATGACAGTTCAAACAGCACCACCTGAGACTCCTACCCATGGTTGGAATGGGATAGAAGCTCTAATCAACGCGTCAAATAACGGCTCAAACCTCGTTTTCCTCTGTATTATTCTAGTATGTTTAGTTCTTGGGGTCGATCTAATCGGCAAGCTCTATAAAAATAGTTTGACAGTCGGCGTTTCTCGTACAGAATTTTTCCTTGCTAAATTCTTTGTACTAGCAAGTATCGCTCTCTTACAACTCATCACCAGTCTTGTGATTGCCTTTATTCCCGCGACTCTACTAAATGGACTTGGTACGATACCTGATGGTTTTGTTACTAATCTCCTCTTGACGATTTCCCTTCAATTTCTCTGCCTTCTAGCTTGGCTTTCGATTGTCTCCTTTATTCTCTACCTAACTCATTCTTATCTTGCCGTATTTATTGGTTATCTGATTAGCTCTATTGTCGTTTCTATTCCAATTCTTGTTTTCCCAGACATTGAAATTCTACGATATTTAATTCTAGATTTTGCCTATGCTATGACTACTAATAGTCAAGCTATTCTCTATACCATCACGGTTTGCGTAACAGTCATACTTTTCTTCTCTTTCAGTGGACTGATTATTTTCAAGAAGAAAAGCTTATAAAAAGGACCTCCTCTAGGATATAGAGGAGGTTTCTTCTGTTAAAGATAAATAAAGACTGAAAACCATTCTCCATCAGTGGCTAGCTTAATTTCCGCTCCAAGAAGATGAACTAATTCCTCGGTAATATAGAGACCTAAACCAGAGGATTCTTCAGTATCTGACATATTTTCAGAATAAAAACGATTGCTGAGATTGTCAATATTCTTGATAGATTTTTTGACAAGATTATCAATTTCCAAAACAAGCCTATTGTCTTCCTTCTTCAAAGAAAGTCGAGCCTTCTCCTTGCCGTGCTTGAGAACATTTCCAAGGAGGTTTTGTATAATTCGATCAAGCAAGTCCTCATCAGTCGTCGTTTTCAATCCTGGTTCAACATTAAAATCAAGAACAATCTGTGAAGATTGAAAAACGTCGTAATAAGCTAAAGTCTTTTTCGTTATAAAAGTTGATAAATCAAGTTCTTCCAGTTTCGGTTTGACTGCTCCTTCCATCAAATGACGGTATTCGAGGAGAGCCTCCAACCGTTTGGAAACCAAATCCTGATGATGGGCTATTTTATTTAAGGTTTCTGAACTATTATCGGGGTGTTTTATTAGTTGCTGAGTATATCCTGATGCGATTGTCAAAGGTGTCCGAATATCATGAGCAATGTTACTGATTGCCATATCTAGGGTGCGTTTTTCACGCTTCATGATTAGCTGGTTTTGCTCCACTTCTTGAAATAGATTCTCAATTTGGTTATGTAGATGCAAAATGGTCTTTGAAAAGAAATTTACCCCGATCCTCTTCATGCTACCAGAGCGAATCTTTTCTTCTATTTGTCTGCTTAAATCTCTAATTGCTATATGATAGCGAATCAAAGAAATCGCCAAAATGATGTTAATGAGGAGTAATATTGATATCAAAATGTAAATCATTACTTGTCTCCTTTTAATCGAACACCAACTCCCCAAATGGTTTCGATGTACTCATGATTTGGATCTAGTTGGTGCAGTTTTTTACGGAGATTGCTTAGATGAGTGTTGAGCGTATTGTCTCCAGGCAGGTAACTTTCTTCCCAAATCAATTCATAGAGTTCTTCTTTGGTGAAGATTTTTTTAGGATGCTGGAGCAACATTTGGAGAATCTGACACTCCTTCTTTGCAAGGCGAATGGTTTCAGTTGTGCTACTTATTTCAAAACTATCCGCATCGAACTGGATATTTTTAAAGTTTTGTACGAGGTTATCAATTTCTCTTCGATCTTCTGACTGATGTTCACCACTTTGGCGTAATTGCACGGTGACTCTGGCAAAGACTTCGTCCAAATCAAAAGGTTTTACTACATAATCATTGGCACCATCTAAGAGATATTGGCTGATGAGCTTTTTATCACCCAAAGCAGTAAGCATGATGACCGGAGTCTGACTAGTTTGTCGAATAGCTTGCAAGACTTGGTCGCCATTTTTCCCAGGGAGCATGATATCTAGCAAAACGAGATCGATGCCACCTTTATCAAATTGCATGATACCTTCTGTCCCAGAAAATGCTTGAATCACCTCGTGTTCCTCTGCAAGAAGGGTTCTTAAAATTTCCTGGATTTCATTATTATCTTCAACTACAAGTATGCTCGCCATAAACCTCGTCCTTTCTAAAACTATTATAACATGTTTTGTTGGGAATTCCAGATACAGAAAAGCTCCTCTCGCATTTTAAGCAAGAAGGAGCTAATGAATATTGAATCTACTTAACCAAATAAGCAATCAGGGTAATAATCCATAAATGAGCTGGGTAGAAAATATAAAAGAAAAATTTACTCCAACTAGTTTCTTTCCCTCGCTGTCCATTATACAAGGCCATAAAAGGAAATACGGTGATAAAGAGCCAGTCAGAATTGAAAAGCATCATTTCCAGTGTTTGGTACCATGTGTCGTATATTTGGATGGAAGTCACTAACAAGAAGGCCCACAGAAAAGCATAAAGGAGATTTCGCAATCCCTTACAATTTCGGCAAGAGTAACTAATCAAGAGAAATGGCAGCATGGTGATACCACCCTCAGTAAAAAGACAACCGAAAATCAAGAGACCAGCAACCCCAATCCGACGCCACAACTTCTCCTTTTTATCCAGCGCTTTGCTGGGAAAACCAAGCCAAAGCATGGTGACACCGATGGCCAAAGTCAAGAAAATATTATTAGTAACCATTACACCCTTAGAGGCAAACAGAGTATTGAGAAGGCTATTTCCAGCAAACATGATCAGCGCCCAACTCCAAAGACGGATGAGGTAGTTTTTCAAATTTCGAGTATGGATGAAGCCTTCCATAGCCATATAGGCAAACCAAACTCCGACACAACGGGTCAAGGCGTGAAAGATACCTTCCCACAAAGGAGAAACGATTCCGGTGATATGAGGGATATGGTCCAGAACCATTACTGCCGCCATCAGATACTTCAACTGCGTTGCATTCCATTTTTTCATAATAAACCTCTTTCTTTTTGATCTACATAGAGTATAGCATACATTTCCACGTATAATCGTACACCCATCTTACATTTAAAAAGCCTATCTTACATTTTTGTAAGACAGGCGTGAATATTAAATGTTTATTATGAAATTTACCTTCTAGTCCGTAATTCGTTGGTACATTTCGGGTCTTCTATCACGAAACAGTCCCCAATTTAGGCGCTCGCTTGCTCCCTTATCAAGGTCATAAGTTGCTAACAGAACAGCTTCTCCTTGTCTTTCAGCTCTCTCTAGAATAGCTCCTGTTTCATCCGTCATAAAGGAGGAACCGTAGAAGTCAAGACTGGAACTCTGTCCACCATTTTCCTCACTAGGAGTGACTTCTTCCAAGCCATAGCGATTGGCTGCAATAACTGGGACAATATTAGCTGCTGCGTGCCCTTGCATGGTACGTTGCCAGTGACCACAACTGTCCGTATCTAAGATAGGCTCTGAACCAATGGCTGTAGGATAAAAGAGCAATTCAGCACCATTCAAAGCAAGACAGCGCGCTGTTTCAGGAAACCATTGATCCCAACAGATACCAATCCCAATCTTAGCGTAGCGAGTATCCCAGACCTTGAAGCCAGTGTTGCCAGGCGTAAAATAAAACTTTTCTTGATAATAATGGTCATCTGGTATGTGGGTCTTCCGATAGACGCCCAGCACTTCTCCATCAGCATCAATGACGGCGATTGAGTTATACAAGACATTGCCATCTTTTTCATAGAAACTGATCGGTAAAACAACCTGTAATTCCTTAGCAAGCACTTTAAAATGCTGAATGGCTGTATTTTCTGTCACTGACTGGCCATACTGGTAGTAGTCATACTGGCGTTCCTGGCAGAAATAGGGACGTTCAAATAATTCAGGCAAGAGAATGATTTGTGCGCCTTGGTCTGCAGCCTGACGTACTAAACGCTCTGCGGTTTGGATATTTGTTGCCACATCCTTGGCACATTGCATCTGGATCGCTGCAACTCTAACATTTCTCATCTTTTTCTCCTATTCTGGGATTTGTTGGGTGATACAGTGAATATTGCCACCACCTAAGAGAATATCTCTGGCTGGAATTCCTACGACCTTACGGTCTGGGAAACACTTGCTGAGGATATCTAGGGCCACTTGGTCGTTTACATCCTCAAACTGGGGCACTAAGACAGCCTTGTTGGCAATATAAAAATTGACATAGGAAGCTGCAAGACGTTCACCTGCATAACGCTCTTCTTCCCCTTCTTCATAGGTATAGCCTGGTAAATCTTCTTTAGTGACAACTTGACGAATAGCTGGGATAGGAAGCTTATGAATGGTGAAGTGACGCCCTTTTGCATCTGTTTCTTGCTCTAAGAGCTCTAAATCAGCTACTGACATGGCATATTGGGGATCGTTTTGATCATCTGTCCAAGCCAAGACAAGCTCTGCAGGACCGACAAAGGCTGCAACATTATCAACGTGTTCATTGGTTTCGTCCTGATAAATACCATAAGGAAGCCAGACAACTTTTTCAGCGCCAAGATAGTTCAATAATCTTCTCTCGATTTCCTCTTTACTGAGATGAGGATTGCGACCAGCGCTTAGTAGGCAACTTTCAGTCACAAGAATGGTTCCTTGACCATCGCTATGGATCGCGCCGCCTTCCAGTACAAAATGTTTAGCATCATAGACAGGCATTCCCAAGGCCTCAGCAAAACGACTGGCTACCTGGTTATCCTCTTCATAATCTTGATAAAGACCATCTACAGCGCCACCCCATGCATTAAAAGACCAATCGACTGCCAACTTTTCTTTTTTATCATTGATGAGAATGGTCGGCCCAGTATCACGCGCCCAGGCATCATTAGTAGGAATATCTAAATAAACAACCTTGTCTCCTAGATAGGATTGGGCTTCAGATAGATAATCCTGCTCCACCAAAAGATAAACAGTTTCCCCTTCTGCTATGGTCTTGATAATCTGGCTAAAAGCTCTTTTAGCCGCCTTTCCTTGAAAAGGCCATGAACCTGGTCGAGTCGGCCATATCATGAGGGTGCCATGATGGGGTTCGTACTCTGCTGACATACGATAGCCTGCTTTTTTCGGAGTTTCTATCATGATAATCTCCCTTTAAAGTCTTGATAGCCAAAGGCTTTGACTAAGCTACAGTCCCCCTGCTCGTTCATAAGATAGAGACTTGGCAAGCCAATACCGTTAAAGGTATTATTTTTGACAAATGAGTAAATAGCCATATCTTCGAAATAGAGTCTATCTCCAATTTCAACTGGATTTTCAAAGCTATAATCTCCAATGACATCCCCTGTTAGACAGGTATTGGATGAAAGTCTATAAGTATGGGGTTTTTCCTGAGCCTCAAAGCCATTTCTCAAAGGTGGGCGATAAGGCATTTCAAGAACATCTGGCATGTGGCAAGTTGCCGAAGCATCTAAAACTAGAACCTCAATCTCATTTGCAACGATATCTAAGACTTCAGTCGCTAGATAGCCCGCATTGAGCGCAATGGCTTCACCCGGTTCGATATAGACTTCAAGATTGTAAGTTTCTCGGATACGCTTGATTTCAGAAATCAGCAAATCCACATCATAGTCTTCTCTCGTTATGTGGTGGCCGCCACCCATATTGAGCCATTTGACCTCATGTAAATAAGGTCCAAACTGTTCTTCTACAGCTTTCAAAGTTGTCTCTAAATCATCTGCTCCCTGCTCACAAAGTGTGTGAAAATGAAGGCCATCCACCAAGTCCAGCAAATCACTCGGTATCTTGTCTAGGCTAACTCCAAACCGAGATCCCGGAGCACAAGGGTCATAGAGCGCGTGATCTCCTTGAGTAGAACATTGAGGGTTGAGGCGCAAACCGACACTGATACCAGCTTCACGACAACGTGGACCATATTTTCGTAATTGTCTCTCTGAGTTAAAGACGATATGGTCCGTTATCTCCAGCAATTCCTCCAAGTCTGCATCCTTGAAAGCTGGAGCAAAGACATGGACTTCCCCCGGAAACTCTTCTCTAGCGAGCTTAGCTTCATAAAGTCCACTAGCCGTCGTACCAGATAGATACTGGCTAATCAAGGGATAGGTTTTATAGAGGGAATAAGCCTTTTGGGCAAGTAAAACTTTGCATCCAGCTTCTTCTTGTACATATTTTAGAATGCGACAGTTTGCTTCTAGCTTGGCCAAGTCAATGACGTAAGCTGGCGTTGGTACTTGTTCTAACTTCATTAGTCCACCATTTGCGGATTTTCAACCACAACCCAAGGTAATCCATACTCATTCAGAGCTTCCATGAATGGATCTGGATCCAATTCTTCAAGGTTATAAACTCCAGGTTGTTTCCAGGTTCCGTTCATCACTAATTTGGTACCAATCATGGCTGGAACGCCTGTCGTGTAAGAAATTGCTTGTGACCCAACTTCTGCGTAACATTCCTGATGGTCGCAAACATTGTAGATATAGATGGTCTTTTCAACACCGTCTTTGACACCTGTAAAGATACAGCCGATATTGGTCTTTCCAACAGTGCGTGGGCCAAGGCTTGCAGGGTCTGGAAGCAAGGCTTTCAAAAATTGGATTGGCACAATGTCTTGTCCATTAAAGTTAATAGCATCCGTACGAAGGAGACCAACGTTTTCCAAGCATTTCATGTGCGTTAGATAAGATTGCCCAAAGGTCATAAAGAAACGAATGCGTTTAACACCTGGAATGTTTTTGGCAAGTGATTCGATTTCTTCATGGTGAAGGAGATACATGTCTTTCTGTCCAACTTGAGGGAAGTCATACTCACGCTTGATTGACATGGCTTCGACTTCGACCCATTTTCCATCTTCCCAGTAAGAACCTGGCGCAGAAACCTCGCGGAGATTGATTTCTGGATTAAAATTCGTCGCAAATGGATAACCGTGGGCACCACCATTACAGTCTAGAATGTCGATATAGTGGATTTCATCAAAGTAATGTTTGAGAGCATAGGCTGAAAAGACACTAGTCACACCTGGGTCAAAACCAGATCCAAGCAGAGCTGTCAAGCCTGCTTCTTTGAATTTCTCCTGATAAGCCCACTGCCATGAATAATCAAAGTAGGCTGTAAAACCAAGTTCCTTGCAGCGTTTTTCGTAGATGGCACGCCACTCAGGATCTTCTGTATCCTCTGCCTCGTAGTTAGCTGTGTCGATATAGTGAACTCCAGTCGCTAAACAAGCATCCATAATGGTCAAGTCTTGGTATGGTAAAGCTACGTTCAAAACGGCTTCTGGCTTGTAGCTTTCAATCAAGGCAATCACTTCTTCAACCTTGTCAGCGTCAAGAGCAGCTGTCTCAATCTTTGTACTTGTTTTGCCTTCCAGTTTAGCTTTCAAGTCATCACATTTTGACTTGGTACGGCTAGCAATCATAATTTCTTTAAAGGTTTCGCTATCTTGGCAAATCTTTGAAATAGCAACTTGGGCAACGCCCCCACATCCAATAACTAATAAACGACTCATTTTTTTCCTTCCTCTTCTTCTAAAATGTCTTCTACATACTTGGGCAACATAAAGGCCCCCACATGTAAGTTTGCAGTGTAGTATTCTGTGAAAAGCTGGCGTTTTCTCCAGCCTTCCTTGTCAAAATCTTTGACAGGGTGGTATTTTTTCGATGCAAATCCAAATAGCCAATAGCCAGCTGGACTGGTTGGGATGTGCGCCTGATAAACCCGACTGATTGGAAAGGCTTGATTGACCTTACGGTGCATACTTCGGCAAGCTGACTCATCTTCGTCAAAGAAAGGACTCCCATGCTGGTAAATCATGATCCCGTCTTCCTTCAGAGCTCTGTAACTGTTACCGTAAAATTCCTTGGTAAAGAGCCCTTCCGTATGTCCAAATGGATCTGTCGCATCGTTGATAATGATATCGTAATCATCCTCACAGTTTCGTAAAAAGCGTAAACCATTTTGGTAGTAAATGGTAACACGAGGATCATCTAGCCCTGCAGCAAAGTCTGGGAAATACTCACGACAAACCTCAACCAACATCTCATCTGGTTCTACAATATCGATTTGCTCCAGTTCAGGATAGAGGGTTAATACTTGGGCAACACCGCCGTCACCACCCCCAATAACCAAGACTTTCTTTGGATTTGGGTGGACAGCCATGGGAACGTGGACCGTCATTTCGTTGTAGACAAAATCATCCGCATCTGAAAACAAGACGTGCCCATTTAAAATCAGTATTTTCCCAAAAGCTGGCGTATCTAATACTTCGATATCCTGCCATTCACTCTTACCAGCGTAGAGTTGCTTGGCTGTTCTCAGGGACAATTTCACATCTGGAGTATGAACTTCAGAAAACCACAAATCCATCTAGTTCTCCTTTCTATCAATAACGTTGATGTGATTGACTTCTGGATCTTCCGTCCCTTGGAGGGAGCAACCACGTTCCTTGGCAAATTGGATATAGTCTACAATTTCTCGTGTAATCCGTTCACCTGGAGCCAAGATAGGAATTCCTGGAGGATAGCACATGACAAATTCCCCACAGACTTGTCCAACAGATTCGTCTAAGCTTAAACTTTTTCTTTCTGAATAAAAGGCTTCCTGAGGAGATAGGACTAACTCGGGCTGGATATATTCACCAGCAATCAAGTCCTTTCCATCTCTCGAGTAGAGCCTCTTGATGTCAGCCAAAGCACCGACTAAGCGCTCGATGTCTTGGATGCGGTCACCGATTGAAATATAAGCCAAGATATTGCCGATATCACCAAATTCAATTTGAATATCGTATTCATCTCGCAGGAGGTCATAAACTTCGATACCTGTTAAGCCAATACCCTGAGTGTAAACGGACAGCTTGGTTACATCAAAATCACAGACCGACACACCGTCTATTAACTCTTTTGAGTAAGCATAGTAACCACCGATAGCATTGATTTCACGACGAGCGTACTCGGATAGCTCAATGACTTTCTCAAAAGACTCTTTGCCACGAAGGGCTAAGTTACGACGTGAAATATCCAGACTAGCCATCAACAAGTAAGATGCTGATGTTGACTGGGTCAGGTTGATAATCTGACGAACGTACTCAGGATTCATCTGCTCCCCGATAAGCAGGATGGAGCTCTGGGTCAAACTCCCACCAGACTTATGCATAGAGACCGCCGCCATATCAGCTCCAGCATCCATAGCAGATAGTGGCAATTTATCTGTAAAATGCAAATGCGCTCCATGGGCTTCATCTACTAAAACCATCATGCCAGCTTCGTGAGCCATTTCCGTTAAACCCTTTAGGTCTGAACAAATTCCATAGTAAGTAGGATTGTTAATCAAAATGGCCTTGGCATCTGGATGCTCCTTAATTGCCTGCGCAACACGGTCATTTTCAAGACCTAAAGCGATGCCGATTTTAGAATCTACACTCATCTCGATATAGATGGGAATGGCACCACATAGAACCAGCGCATTGATAGCAGATTTATGGACATTTCGTGGCAGAATAATCTTATCTCCTGCCTTACAGGTCGAAAGAATCATGGTCTGAACTGATGAGGTTGTTCCCCCAATCATGAGAAAGGCATGGGCTGCACCAAAAGCATCCGCAGCCAGCTCCTCTGCATCCCGAATAATCGAAATAGGATGACCGAGATTATCCAAGGGTTTCATCGAATTGACATCAATGCCAACACATTTTTCTCCTAATAGTTCGACAAGTTCTGGATTTCCTCGTCCACGCTTGTGACCTGGCACATCAAAGGGGACAATCCTTTTCTTGCGTAGCTTGACCAAGGCCTCATAAATTGGGGCTTGGTTTTGATCTAACTTCTTCAAGACATACTCCTTTACCGTATTTTTAGCACCTCAAAAAGATAAAGGCGCCTAAAGGTTGACTTATGAAAAAAGAGCAGGTTTTCACCTGCTCTGCAATCTTCTGACGTGTTTATTTTGGTTTCTGTTGAGTATGTCTGTTCCCGATGTTTCCTAACTCTCTAGTAGCAAATATTACGTACTTTATTGATCGTTTCACAAGATGACGTGTGCTTTCACCACACTAAAATTTATGAATTAGGACAAGCGTCCTAACATCAACTTATAAAAGTAGGCTTTTAACCCTATCAATAATGTGGCTTTTCAACCACGCTTCGGCATTCAACCCTGCCTGTCCGTAGGCATTTTTTACTCGGGTTTATATTTGCTAGAAAACATCATCTCATTTTCTAAGCCTTATAACTATATCATGTTTACAAGAGCTTGTAAAGTACTTTTTTTACTTTTTTGAGTTTTTTGTTCGCGAAATATCTTTCAACAATAAAAAGAAATCGCTTTAAAACATCATAGACATAAGAAAAAAGGAACTTCAAACATTAATTTGCTTTATTAATTCTTAAAGTATGACTTGATATTGTAAATCAGTTCTTTTCATCAGATTTTATAAATATTTCCTGCTAGGAAGTACGAATCAACTGCTCCAATTCTACTTCTGAAAGCTGACCTTGATTGTAGAGTTTTCTAAGTAAGTCCTCATCTACGGTAATTGAATAGTAATACGTCACAAACTCATGAAATCGCTCAAAACTGTCAAAGAAATAGGATAATAACCATTCACCACCGTCCTGATCTTGGTAGGTATTTTGATGCTCTTGATCGTCATACCAGATAAAGAAGGTTGTTTCATCTTTTTGTTCTTCTGAGTATAGGTTTTGATACTTTTCATCCAGTCCTTTATAAAATCCGTCTATGATGTCTTGATTCCACTCATTCGCAGCAAATTGACTCAAACTACTTTCATGATCAAAACCTTTTATGAGGATCATTTTATCAGTCAAAATCACATCTAGAGAATCACCAGAGCCATTGTCGATAAGGTAACGAGCCCCATAGCTTCCCTCAGTCTTAACGATCAATCGAAGCCAGGTCTCATTTGGATCTGTTCGATACTCATCAATGACAAGTAAGGCATCTAAACGTGTCTTGGCATTTTCCCATTCAATTCTTCCCATCTCTTTAGTCCTCCATCTTAAAGCTTAAAATCTATTATGCTTACAAATTCTATAACCAATTTCTATCTATTCCGTCCAACTATACTGTGGAATATTTTCTTCACCAGACAAGTCATCAGGTGTTCGATTTTCTAGATGTGCATTCATCACGCACCTGACTAACAGTTGGAGAAAGTACTTAACAAATAGTCACTAAGACATTCCCCTTGAGAACTAAGATTTTCTTATAAAAATCCTTCATTTTTACAAAACAGGTTCGAATGTCATCCTTGATTTCTTCCTCTTCATCAAGATAATCCCAAATATCGGGATACAAATCGGCCTTCTTGCATGATTCCATGCTAAAGTTAGCTAGAGCCCTATCCATGTCAAAATTCTCTAAAGCTTGAACAATCTCAGCTATCTTTGACTTTTCAGTATAGGCTATATATTCCGACACATTTTCTAAAGGGGTCACTCCCAAGACAGCTTCTCTCAAAGGATCGTCATCCATAAATTCTGAACTACTAAAGCCTGTCATAACAAAGAGTAAGGCGTCCCACATTTTGTCAATATCTATCAACGTCTCATTTTCCTTAGTAGAATCCTCTACTAAGTCAAGCAATTCCTCTTCCTGACGAGAATCTCGCATTATTTGGCTTAATTCATTGTCAGATAGATATCGATAATTAGCAATCATTCCCATAATGTTTCCTCCTATTCGTTTCTTAGGATAGCACTGATTTTACTATTTCCCTTTCTTGAAAAGACATAATACTGTTTTTGGACTCTCCTCCTTATTTCTAATCCTCATCTTCTGTCACTTCCCAGACTTCTGACTGGTATCCCTCGCCGTCAATATCATAGCGCTGAGTATAGCCTAAAAATCGCTCTTTATTATTTGCCTTACGAGGTTTGAGAATGTTTATAGCCCAGAACCCGATAAGAATGAGAACTAAAAGCGCTATTACAGTCTCCATGCGATTCTACCTAACCTTTCTTAATAAGCTTCAACCCACTTTTCATTATCCATGATGAAAGGCTTAGCTAGGCCATCACCTGTGTAATCTGCATACTTGGTAGCCAAATATTTGTAACAATCTTCCTTACTCGCAAACTTAATAGCTTGATAAGGCTCTTCAAAAGTCAGTTTCTCTACAAATAAGAAACCCTCCTCAGCTGGCACTAAAATACCAACGTGACCGACAAAAAGATACTCTCCATCCAAATTGTCATGCAACACAACAGACAACATCCGAGCTTTATCATTAAATTGAAACTGGGAGAAGAATTTCTCCATCTTCTGCGCGTGAACTTTTACATCCGTTGTCGCTTCCGTCTCCACCCTAGAAAATAGAATATCAAACTCTTCCTTATCATTCGCATCAAATACCTTTCCCTTATCGATAGCATCGTTATCCACAAAAAGAAGCTGATCATTCTTTTCAAGTTTTGGAATTGTGACCGAATTTTTCAAGAGCGCATAGCTATTGATACGGCAGTTGGTCCCGACAAAGTCACCCTTTTTTTGATTCCAGAGACTGCTGATTTTCTCTACATCGTATTCTGTCTTCGTAAAGGAGGTAAAATCACCACTTAAGCCAGTGGAGCCGACAGTCGCATTGTAGTCTGTGACAAGATTGAAAAATGCCTCAACACTATTTGGGTCCAAGTGAGCTGATAAGAAAGATTTGACCTCTTCGGTACTGACTTGACCGTTTAGATTGGAATATGAAGCCGTCCAAGGAACTTTATCTGAGCTGACTTGTGTCTGATTTCCAGCTTCAGTGCTCGTATTATTTTGCTGACAAGCAGCCAATCCAAGAAATAAGGGCAAACACAATCCCAAGGCTACTACTTTTCTCGTTCGTTTCATGAAACTCTCCTTCTAGAGTACAAGTCTCTTTTTCATTTTAAACAGCATTCATTAATCATGCAGCTAGTAATCGTTGACTTAGCTATATTATACTACATAAGTCAAAAAAAGACTGCACGAATCACCTATTCATAACAGTCTTTTTGAGTACGATTTTTATCGGATTATAAAGCCTTTAGGCAATATCACCAGTTGCTGCTCCAATACTTGGCAATGACTTGCTAGAGCTACAGCATCACTATCTACAAGATAATTTTCAGATGATTGGTTAAAAACAGCTTGGAGTTTTTGTCCATCATAATCCCATGCCAGAGATACCACATCTGGCTTGATTTCTTTCAGTCTATAGGTCCCGTTCTGGATTATATCTGAGACACTCTTACGAAGCTGAATCAACTTCTTCATAAAATTCAACATCTCATTGCTGTCGGAAACACGGTCCCAAGGCATGACACGACGACAATCTGGGTCTGGCCCTCCACCTAACTCCAACTCAGTTCCATAGTAGAAACACGGTGTCCCCCTTTGTAGAAAGAGGCAAGCAAGGGCAGACTTAACGAGTTGAACATCTTCCTTGGCAGTAGTCAAAATGCGCTCCGTATCATGCGAATCCAAAAGATTGAACATCACTTCCGAAATCTGTTGTCTATAGTACATAGATTGGCTATTGATTTCATCGATAAATTGAGGTGTCTTCTTAGTCCCTCGCAAGAAATAATCCTTGATACTGTCAGAGAGAGGATAATTCATAACTGCGTGAAATTCATCGCCATTCAGCCAGGGCTGTGAAGTATGCCAGACTTCTCCAAGAATATAAAGGTCAGGCTTTTTAGCCAAGACAGCCTTATGGAAATCTCGCCAAAATTGATGGTCTACTTCATTTGCCACATCCAGTCGCCAAGCATCAATATCAAACTCTTCAATCCAGTAGGTCGCAACGCTCAACAAATAGTCCCTCACTTGAGGATTGGCCGTATTGAGCTTGGGCATATAGCTGGCAAAGGCAAAGGTATGGTAAGGGAGCTTTCTTGGATCACCCAGCTTATCCTTGGTCACTGGAAATTCTTGAACATGGAACCAATCTTTGTAAACGGAATCTTCACCATGCTTGAGAACATCCTGCCACTGCGGAGACTGATCCCCGATATGATTGAAAACAGCGTCCAGCATGATTTTCATCCCTCTCTGATGGGCCCCCTCCACCAGTTTACGAAAAGTTTTCTTATCTCCAAAATGATGGTCAATTTCGAAATAATCCGTCGTATTATACTTGTGATTGCTTGGGGATTCAAAAATCGGACAGAGATAAAGTCCTGTGACCCCTAAGTCTTGCAAGTAATCTAGATGATCAATAATGCCTTGTAAATCACCACCAAAGAAATCACTCATTTTTGGTTTGATAGAGGAATTCCAAGCTAGGGCCCCTTTGGGAGAAATCTCAGGGTTCCCATTAGCAAAACGTTCTGGGAAAATCTGGTACCATACCGTCTTTGCTACCCAGTCAGGAACATGGCAAGCATCAATCTCATGGATATAAGGAATTTTAAATCCATTTCCTTCATAATGAAGATTTTCTAGCGTGTTTTCAACACATCCCTTATCGCCATACAAAATACTCTGACCTTGCTTATCTTTAAGTTCAAAGAGATACTGGAGTCGGGCATAGCCAACTGAAATCTCCACTTGCCAATAATCAAACAAAGCATCAGAAGTTACTTTACTCATTTCCTTACTATCTTCATAACGGTCCTCTATAAAGATAAAAGGATCTCCATAATGCAAGTTGATGGTTTCAATATCATCTTTCTTGGTTCGGATACGAATGTGCATTGTCTTGTCTTTATAAAGATATGCATACTCTGACTCTGGTCTGTGGTAAATGGCTGTTAATTCCATTGTATTTGTCTCCTGATTTACTTGGTTGCATTTAGGACGCAAACGTTTTCATAATTGTGATTCTAGTATACTACTTTCGTATTTTATTTGCAAGGCTTGTCCGTAGTGTCGAGTGGTTTGTTTCTAGAAATAAAAAAGCAGCCAGTCTTACAACTTGCTACTTTTCAAATGATGATTTACAAATGTCTTTCCAGCCACTCAATCTTTTTAAAATCCTTATTGTTATTGTGGTCATTTCGATAGGAATCTTGGGAAGAAGCCTTGTAAATACTTAAATACTGTTCCAAACTTGGAACGCGAAAAGTGATGTCCTCGAGATGAATCAACTCTATATCTGATTCCGAAACCCCTGCAAAATCTGGTAAAGAATCAATACTTCCAAACTCAACACTCACACCATCCTTTTGGAATTCATGCTCATGAATATCTGTTAAGGCGTAGCCTAAGTGTTTCATCACTTTCATTATCTTGTCCCAGTCATAAATTCTGAGATGATCAGGTGCTTCCCAACCTCTAGGGTCACCAGGCACATGAATGTCAATGTCAGACGGCCCCCATTCTTCATTTGAACGGTATTCAAACCCCAAAGACCCCATGAGTGTCGGAGTGATTCCGACTTGGTTTAAATGAGAGCAAATTGTTCGAAATTCATCAAATAGAGAATTCATTCCTCCTCCAATCGTTGATATAGAACTTAATTTCGTTGTGAATAATAAAGTAATTTTTACCTTCTACTCTTTCGGCTTTGAAAATACTTCTACTCGCTGTGCTAGGACTTTGATTTCTACAGGTAGGTTATCCGATTTATCGCCGTCAACATCTGACTCCAATTCACTATCTGAAGAGATCTTAATATTACGCGCTCTGATATACTCAATGTTATCATTGCCGACAACATCTCCTTTTAGTAAATCAGGAATGACGGATAATTTTGAGAATATAGAAGCATCTTTTAGAATCAAAATATTGGCATAGCCATCTTTATCTTCTTCAAAGATTTTCTTATCAGCGAAGTAATTTGTCAAGAGAACCAAAACATGACTAGCTTCACCAACATAATTTCCATTTTCTGTCTCAACCTTAATATTAAAGACCTGATCCGTCATGACAGACTTCATGGTATTTACAGCATAGGCAAGGATACCAAATTTTGTCTTGTCCTCAATTTCAACATTGTGAATTGCCTCAGGCAGAGAACCGATACTAAAGATATAGCCAAAATAGTTATCATTTGCTTTACCGATATCAATCTTGTTGGTTAAGTTAAAATCGAGTTCATCTATCGCGCCATCGATGTCTTGATTGATTTCCAAAAGTTTTGTAATGAGGTTACCCGTACCGCCTGGGATAATACCCAACTTAGGAACGTATTCTCTCTCAGCAATACCTGAAATAACTTCATTGACAGTCCCATCTCCACCAAAACATACCACTGCATCATACTGATCACGAGACGCTTCTTCAGCAAAGTGTGTTGCGTCTAAGGCTTTTTCGGTAATTTTTGTTTCCACATGCTCAAAATAATCTTTGGCTTTATTCTCCAGCTTGACCTTATAATCCAAAGCCTTTTCCCCACCAGAGGTAGGGTTGATAATTAACATTGCTTTTTTCATTGATTTTCTCCTTAATATTCGTTTGAAACCTTTATATTTCATTATATGAAACTAAATGTACCCCTATTATACAATGAAAATACAGAAAAGAGAAATCTGACGTACTGGAGATTAATACGCTTTTATTTTATTTTCCCATCTAATGACTACATCCTTTAAGGGTTCATCCAAGTAAGAAATGGCCTTATCCTTTATCCAATCAGGAATACCATAAGCTGCCTCTGCCACCAAGTGAGATGGCGTTTCTACTTACAATAGTCTTTTATTTTTTCAGCATATTCAGTCAAAAGATTTTTTGAATAAATTTTTTCATTACTTGAATTTCTAACTTCTTTCCAAAGGATGGAAGCTACTTTTAGTTTATTCGAGTAATTGTGACTATTTTCGTCTGCACAGAAATCCTTTAGAAATTGGTTCCATTGACAAACCGAATGATCATACTTGGCATAATCTGAATTTCCATGATAAACTTTTAGCATATCCTGTATTGTGAAACTCAAATCATTGTCGCTTTTTACTTTTCTCCAAGCAGTCGCCATATCGGCAGTAAATTTAAAGGGCGAAACATCTGTTAAAGTTGAGAAATATTCTCTAAAGTGTGCGTTAAAGGAGAATCCACATTCAAGTAAGGGCGTATCTAAGGTAACGACTTCTACTCGTTTCTTTTTCCTTTTTACTGTTGATTTTTTAATCAATTTCCCCTTAAAGTACTGCTTAATAATATCATTGAGTTCCTGTTTTGTACCTCTATATTCAAGCCCTAATGACTTGCATATCTGTGAAAGTTCATCCCGATACCAATAGTATTTGCTAAACTCATCAAACGATGCGATTTTATCAAACTCAGGTCTGCTCTCTATCAATATAATGCCTCCTTAAAAACAGTTTAGGTTTTCATTTCTAAATAATGGAGTTTTAGTTTCTTTATTCTGAGGATTAGCTACGTTTCGCTAACAAACTCACACACTCAGCGGTTCGGACTTACCGTATCACCCGTGAAAAAACAATCCTCACGAAATAAAGGAAAATCCTTCGTTTTAATATTGTTCCATTCATAAACTGAACCCACAATATCTCCCACAATTGCTCCTAGCATCAGATTCCTCCTTATGACATATCAGATTCATTACACATTTCCAATGGTTCACTCTTTAAAAATGGTGCCACCAAATCAATCCACTCTTGAGGCAGGTAAGCTGACAAATAGCCGTGATTATAGCCCTTTGCTTCATACAAAATCGTATTCGGATGTAGCTGCTGAAATAATTTCGCTGATTCTTTCACACAGTTCAATTCTTTTTCACCATAGATATACAGAACCTGAGCCTTGCTAGCAAAAATCATATTTTTCAGCTTGTAACATCCCATATAGCTTTTGTAAATGGTCACCAATGTTTTGACAGGCGTCCTTGGCAAATCCTCTAAATAATAAACTTTTATTTCCTCTGGATAAGCCAGTTTTGGATAGAGTTTATTCATCATGCTTAACTGAAGTTTGCAAGAGAATTTATTGAACATCAGTTTACCAAATAGAGACACTAGAAAGATGCTGATTTTAGCTAACCTTGGTTGAGGAATACAGAGGCTTCCATCTATGATGGCCTTCTCAGCAATTTCACTGTCTAAAGACAAAAGCTCCATGGCAATTTGACCACCAAGTGAAACACCACCGATTGCAAACAATTTCCCACCACAGTTTGCTTTGATATAGTCTAGAATCTCCAAAGCAGAATCTTCAGTAGAAACATAATCAAGTTGATATTCCTCGCCGTGGCCATTCAAATTGGGTAGAATAATACGGTATTCTTTTGACAAGATTCGTGCTTGACGAAGATAATTCCACCAAGAACTGCCACCACCATGTATCAGTAAAATAGGAGGCAAATTCTTATCACCAAATTCATGGAATTTCATGTTTAAACTCCTTTCTGTAGAACTTTCACTAGATAAATACTTGTTAAATCAGTTTGAACAAGCAGTGATGCCTCATCAAATAGAAAAGTCTCTAACATTGATTATCTAGAATGACCACACGTTACTTTCAATAATGGATATCCTGATCTAAATTTTAGAATGTTGTTTCCTTACTAATTCTATTACTCGCCAATATAGTATAAATCAAATAACCAATAAAAATGATAATAAAAATAAGATTAATTTTTAACACAAAATAGAGATTTAACAAATTTGCGAACGCATGAAATAATATACAGTATCCCACAGATTTCGTTTGACGGTAAAGAAGCCCTAAAACAAAACTTAAAAATAATGTATATATAAAAAATAAAATAAAAGGAAATCCTTGATGACTTTCTTCAACTATAAACCATAAAGGCAGATGCCAAATTCCCCAGATTGAACCTACAATCAAATTAGATTGCCAATAAGTATATTTTTTATCAAGTAAAGGTTGTAGTATACCTCTCCATCCTAACTCTTCATGTCCGCCACCAAAAAAAATTAATTGAATAAAGAATAGTGGCATCAGATAAATGGATACTCCGTTTAATTCTAAGGAAGATACAGAGAATAGTATCAAAATTGCTAACAAATGAATAATGAAATAAATTCTACTATTTTCTTTCTTACTAAATACAAAATGTTTAAATTTTATATTATTCCTTTTCAAATAAAAGCCACTTGCAATAGCTGGTCCAAGTGCACCAACTATATGTAATATTCTTCCTATAAATGTCTCTAATCCCAAAATATAAGATTGTGTAAATATGGCAAGAAGCCCCCAAGCTATATAAGTAATTCCAAATGTAAAACAAAGATAATTTTTTAAATTCTTTTTGTCAATTTCTGTCATTTTATCTTCCTAATCCTGATTATTCTATGTATAATATTTTTACTGCTTCTTAGTTGCTCTCGATTATAACTACCTATATTCTATCACAAAAATAGGAGCAGTTTAATTGACTGTTCCTGTTTTTTATTACAAATATTCTCGAACAATTATCGTCACAACAGAATATAATTCATAGTTTACGTTTAAGTACTATTTTGTTACTAACTAGCTAGCAAAAAGAGTGAGGAAATCAAACGTTTCCACCACTCTTTTGTATTCTATTATAGATAAATCGATGTTCTTTCACTATCTATTTACTCTGTAATTTCAAATGATTTATCTTTCAGATTAGCTCTTAATTCTGCCACTGTATTGGCATCGGTATTGGTCCAGCTGATGCGAATAGTATTAGCGTCTTCCATGTCAACAGCAAACTCTCCATCAAATGCTGCGCTGGTATTACGGAATTTGAGCAGATCGAACAAGGACTGCACAACTGGGCGTTGAACTTCTCGCTCAATTTCTTCCAAATCATAATAGTGACGGTTGATGTTGCGGCCTTCTTTGGTTGATTCGAGCAATTCGATATCATTTTCTCCTGACAACAAGCCAACGTAGTAAATCTGCGGAATACCTGGTGCAAAACATTGAAGCACACATGCCAAGAGATAGGCTTGGTCATCATTTCCTAAAGTTGAATAGTAGGTACAATTTATCTTGTAAATATCCAAATTGTTGTAGGCCTCTGAGCTGTAAATCTTTTTGACATTTGCTCCTTGGGTATAGAAGGCTTCTCTTGTCGCCTCTGTTTCAACATCTGTTAGCAAGTCCTTGACATCGACCACTCCGATACTATCGTGCGTGTCCAAGGTTGTAAATTGCTTGCGAGGGCAGATTTCCATCCAGTGAACAAGACGGTTGACATTACCTGAATAAAGAGCATGAAGAACCAGCATCGGAAGGGCAAAGTCATAGACATAGTAGTCTTGCTCAGCGATTTTTTGCTGAATGGTGTAATGTTCATGAATTTCTGGAAGAATTTTCACTCCTTTTGGTGCCAATAGCTGACGCGGAAAATGAAGCATTTCCCAAATATCTGGCTCAACAAAGAAACAGTTGGTGCCGATTTTCTTATTGGCGTAGGCAAAGGCGTCCAAGCGAATAATGGAAGCTCCGTGGTCCGCCAGCTGTTCCAGATTTTCCTGAATAAAGCGACGAGTTGTTTCTGTTGTCACATCGAGGTCGATCTGTTGCTCATCAAAGGTACACCAAACTTTTTCCTCACTACCATCAGCAAACTTGGCAATGCGATAGGGAGCACGTGGCTTCCGTTTGTAAATCAGGTCTACATCTTCCTGAGTCTGCCCACTGTTTGGCCAAAAGTTTTTGTAGCGGATAAACAAATCCGCATAGGCAGACTCATCTTTCTTTTCTAGGAAATCAAGGAAAAAGGCGACTTGGCTGAGATTAAGACCTACTTCAAGTCTTTCAGTTTTTTTCCAAGACTGTCTGAATAGGTAATTAACATTGCTTGATTTTTTACTTTCATAACTTGCTCTATTTACCTTCCTCAAAGCGTTTATAGATTGCTATAAATTCCTCAGCAATCGTTCGAAAACCTTCTGCACTCATTAACTGATCCTCAGCGTGCATCAGAAGTAGACCTGTTTGGCTTAATTCTCCATTCATTTCTTTTGTCAAAAGTGAGTGGTGAGCATTATGTCCCTGTACAAATGCTTCTTCGCCTTGTTTAATTCTATCTTTAGCCTGCTCGAATTCACCCTGCTTAGCCAATTGAATAGCATTGATGTACATAGATTTTGCTGTTCCTACATAGGTGATAATTTGAAAACACACTTCGAGTACTTTTTCGTCCATTTTAATACCTCTCTTACCAATCTTCGTCTTCTAAATCGCTTGTTTCTTGTATTACAGCTTGTAAAGCTTGTTTATCCATCTGTTTAATAAACGGATAATAAACAAAGAAAGACATAACCAAAATAAGTGTTTGCAACAAGGCTGTTTTCCAACCACCGATGATAAATCCTGAAATAATTGGAGGACAAGTCCACGGAACTTGAACGGCACCATACATAGGCGTCAGTCCAAAATAAATCGCTGAATACTGGATGATACAAGATAAAATAGGCGTTAATATAAAGGGAGTTGCTAAAACTGGATTCATTACAATCGGCAAACCAAAGAGCACCGGCTCATTGATATTAAAGATGGCTGGAACCATTTCAAGACGTCCAAGAATTTTTAGTTGTTTTGATTTTGCAAATGCAACCATGTAAACTACCAAACCAATCGTAATCCCGGCACCTGTAACATTGATAAATTGATCAAAAAATTGAATCGTCACAATATGACCACCATTGGCTAGATTTAATTCAAGGCCCTTATCCAAAATGGCTTGGTTTTCCAAAGCATTCGCCTGTAGCAAGCCACTCATGATGCCACCAACTACAGTTGAGCCGTGCACCCCAAACATCCATAAGAATGGTACAAGGAAACACATAAGCACCGCACCAAACAATGAGTCAGTCAAGCCTTGCATTGGTGTTTGAATAAGATTATAAATCACTTCAATCGTTGTGACCTTAAACAATTGTTCAACAAGTCCGACAAAGATCGTTGCCGCTGTGATGATAACAGTAGCAGGAATCAAGGCTGAAAATGCGTTGGCTACACCAGTTGGTACGCCATCTGGCATTTTGATTTTGATATTTTTCTTCAAAAACCAAGAATAGCTTGCTCCTACAATCAAACCAACGATAATGGCACCAATCATCCCTTTCCCGGAAGTCCAATCCTTCAGAATAATGTTACCAACTACATCCCCATTTTTAGAAATCAAACCGGAGGGCTGGATTAGCAAGAAAACTGCTAGGGCAATGACACCTGCCCCAAGCGGCTCCTGTTTTTCTAGCTTAGCATAGGTATACGCAATCCCAATGACTGTTACAATCGCACTGATATTAAAGGTTGCACCAATTGCTTGATTGAGAACAGGGGTAATACCACTAGTTTCTAACATCGTTGCTAGAGCTGGAACTGGAAGATTGGCCAAGATAAGAAAGATGGAGCCAACAATCAACAATGGCATAGAGAAAACAATACCATCTTTTATCGCTGTTACACCTTTGGTATTGACAAAGGCCATCATCCTATCAACAAACTTTTTAATCAGTTTATCCTTCATCATCTTCTCCTTATTTTTTCATCATGTAAGCTTGTTTAAGAACTGCCATACCGTTTGCAGTACCATAATCAGCCATTGCAATCACTTCTACAGGAACATTGTGAGAAGCACAAATTTCTTTTGCTTTTTCAAGTTGGAAACCAACCTGTGGGCCTAATAGAGCCACATCAATATCTCCAACTCTTTGTTCCAATTCACTGATGGAATAAGCTGCAATTGTTGCATCTTTCCCTTTTTTCTGAGCCGCTTCTTTCATACGCTCAACCAAAATACTTGTTGACATACCTGCTGCACAAAACAATCCAATATTCATTTTAATTACTCCTTATAATTCGTTTCCATTTGATGTAATCACATTTTGATACCATGTAAAGGAATCTTTCTTCATTCGTTGCAAAGTTCCTTCGC
The DNA here is from genome assembly GCF_001815805.1 of Streptococcus sp. HMSC072D05. GTDB lineage: Bacteria > Bacillota > Bacilli > Lactobacillales > Streptococcaceae > Streptococcus. Next base: position 453,547 of record NZ_KV822038.1, on the reverse strand, counting down.
CATTATTATTCTTATCGACATAGATAAAGCCATAACGCTTCTCCATTTCACCTGTACCAGCACTAACAATATCGATACAGCCCCAAGGGGTATAACCAATGACATTTACGCCATCTTCTTCAATCGCTAACATCATTTGTTCAATGTGTTGTTTGAGGTAATCAATGCGGTAAGAATCATGGATTCCATCAGGCTCTACCTTATCATAAGCACCGAATCCATTTTCAACTATAAAAAGCGGACAGTGATAGCGATCGTATAAAAGATTTAAGCTATAGCGTAATCCCTCAGGGTCAATCTGCCAACCCCAATCGCTTGATTCAATATAGGGATTTTTCTTAGTATAAACATCTTTGAAAAGTTCTTCTGTTTCCTCAGATGCTGTAGCAGTCACTGTATCACTCATATAGTAACTCAAGCCAATATAATCTACACAACCTTCTTTTAGAGTTTCTAGATCTTCTGGTAAAATATCCAGTTTGATATTATTTTTTCGACAAAAGGCCTCGATATAGTAAGGACGCTCTCCAAAAACATGAAGATCTCCATAGTGAAATAAACGATGCTCCATTGCCTTCTGGCTAGCAAGTATATCTTTTGTATCACATGTATTCGGGTAAAATGGTACCATTGCCAGCATACAACCAATTTTGAAATTTTTATTGATTTTCCGACCCAATTGTACAACTTTTGCAGAAGCCACTGACTGATAATGGATAACCTGCTGTAGTACCTCAACTGGATTTTCATCTTCATGATAAATGACACCAGAATTAGTCCATGAGCACCAAGGAACATTAATTGCACCTTGATTATTGATCTCGTTAAAGGTCATCCAATACTTAACTTTGTCCTTATATCGTTCCATGACGACTTTCGCAAAACGAACAAAGAAATCAATCAACTTGCGATTACGCCAAGCACCATACTTAGTAACTAGATGATAGGGCATTTCAAAGTGACTGAGTGTGATGACCGGTTCAATTTGATGAGCTAGAAGCTGATCAAATAAATCATCATAAAATTTCAACCCTTCTTCGTTAGGTTCTTCTTCATCTCCATTTGGGAAGATACGAGTCCAGGCAATCGAAGTTCGAAAACACTTAAATCCCATCTCAGCGAATAATTGTATATCGTCCTTATAGGTTCTGTAAAAATCTATTGCATCATGATTCGGATAATATTCGTCAGGTAAGACGCCATCAGTAATCTGTCGAGAGTGGCTAGCACTTCCAACCGTCATCACATCGGCTATCGAAATTCCTTTTCCACCTTTATCATATCCTCCTTCAATTTGGTGAGCAGCAACTGCCCCACCCCATAAAAAGCCTTCTGGTATTTTTGCCATTTTACCAATCCTTTCTGTATTTTGTACTAGCGCTATGAACAAGTCTATTTTATAACATACTGTACCTGCTGACAATAGATATTGAGATAGAAAATAAATGTACAGTCGAACAATATTTGTTACATAAAAAAAACAAGAGTTTTCACTCCTATTTTTTTAAATAAACTTGGTAACGTAAGGATTCTAAAAAATAGACAACTGGAATCTGAGTGGTCAAATTAGTGGAACGTAGCGAGGAATCTGCGTAGGCAACTGGCATAAAGTAGGATAAATTTATATCCGATAGCTGTGATAAAGTGGAAATATCTGTATTTGTCAGACTAACAATCTTAGCATTTCTTTCTTTGAATCCCTGTACTAGAGTTAGAACTTCTTCTGTCTCACCGCTGACACTTAGAGCAATAACCAAAACATCCTCCAAATTAGAATGATGCAATTTCAGAGAATAAAATGGGTTAGTAATAGCAAAGCTAAAAATACCGATTCCAGAAAAAAGATATGAGCCATATTCTGCCAAACTTAGACTAGTACCCACCCCTAAAAAGATAACTTGTTTGGCTTGAACGATCAAGTCTGCTATCTCTGATAGTTGTTTTTTTAAAGCTTCATCTTGAACACTAGTCTGTAAAAATTGTATTGCTGGAATATCAATAGGAAAGTAGTGACGATGTTTATTTTCCTTATCTTCCGACCTTGACAAGGCATATTTTAAATCATTGTAGCTATCAAATCCCATCTTTTTCGCAAAACGAATGATGGTTGTTGTCGATAGATTTATAGATGTCGATAGCTCTCTGATAGTCATCGTAGCAACTTTATCTCTATGTTGCAATATAAAATTATACACGCTTAATTCACTATTATTTAGCCCTTTTACTTTATGATAATCAAATAAATTCATAGACACCCTTATGCTTTTGTAGTATATAGTTGTTTCATTAACATTTCAATAATGAGAATAACAGGTACCTGCGTCGTAATATTAAACCCATTTAAAAATAATTGAGGAACATGATAGGTTATGGAGCAATCAGATAGCCTTGACAATGTTGATTCCAATGTATTTGTGATGGCAATAACTGGACAACCTTTTTCCTTTAATTTTTGTACAATTTTCAATGTTTGAGAAGTCTCACCAGATTCGGATAAGGCAATGACACAAGTTTTTTCCATACTGTTTTGTAGCACTGGTTGCCAAGGATCTTCAATACACATACTAAATTTGCCAATATTTGAAAAATAGCGCGCTCCATATCGACCTAAAGTTCCAGAGGAACCAATTCCGACAAAAACAATCTGTTCAACGTTCTTTAAGATTGCCACAGCCTCCATAATCAGCTGCAAAAAAGTATCTTGCTCAGTATAATCAATGAATAGCTTCAAAGAATGATTGTCTTGATTGTTTAAAATAATTTGCTCATTTTTTAAATATTCTTTATAAGCAATCTTAAAATGGCTATATCCATCAAATCCTAGATGCTTGCAAAATCGTTGTACGGTTCCAACTGATACATGTGCAAGTTGGGCCAATTCCTTGATTGTCATAGAGGATATATTTTCATTTTCTAAAATAGTTGTATAAATAGCGTTTTCTAAGTCGTTAAAACTTGCTACAACCTCATAACTAAACATATAATTCCTTTTTCTATCTCTATTGATTTGCTTACAATGTAACAAAAAACTAATAACCAAAGTGTTCTACACTAAAATAATGGAGAGCATAATGGCTATAAAACCAAGTCAGCATTAAAATCTATTAGAAAACCAGACGAATCAGATTTGTCTAACGAGACATGGTTAAGAGAAAATACTTTAAAACAGTATTGCCTTATGTCCTAGATTATATCATATTTTTGAGCATACTTTGAGTATTGTTAGTTTATTGACTTAAAAGAAACATAACAAGAGCTTATCTCTATTAAATTGTCTCAATTTCAATCGCCCATTCTGGAGATATGTAAGGTGGGGACGTTTCTATTCCCATAAACTCCTTGTCAATGGAAACAAACACGTA
>NZ_KV822038.1:428962-450085 GCF_001815805.1 Streptococcus sp. HMSC072D05 | reverse complement strand
ACTTCTATTCATTCCAAAAATTTTCTCACTATGATACTTCCCCACGCCAATACAAAAAGCCTTGAAACCAAGGCTTTTCATTATTGCGATTTATCAAAATGTTCTAGGCTTTTACCAGCAAAGCTACACACTCTACGTGTCTTGACGGTTACTACCTATACTGTGAAACGAAATCAAAGCTGCTGAATATCCGTATTAAACTATTAAACGTAACTAATGCGAGTATTTACGGCTTCGTTAATATACAGTATTGTTACATCTATGCCAAGTTTCCGATAGTTAGTTCTTCTTTCTTTATTTAAATCTTTACAAATCCAACTAGCGAGAAGGGTTGTTTATCTCAAAACTCATTGAACCTTTGGTTCCTCGATTAGTATAATAATTTCCTTCTAGTTGATTTGGATTATCAATATCAAGAATTACCGTCCCATAATGTATAGGACTTTGCAATTCAGCCCTTGGGCTATTTAAATATGTATAAATTAATTTTTGTGTTCCATTATCATTGATAATTGATGCTGTAATGCTATGGCTCGAACTTTCACCCGTTTTAAACTTAACTTTAATAGTCGTAAATGACTGTTCAATAGTAAGTTCACAATTTCTTTCATTCTGATCATAGTCCGTCTTGAAACTACCTACATAATTCGCAAATAAAATTGGAACATTATGAATCTTAGATAGTAATGGCCACCGCCATGCTGTTTTTTCAAAAATAGCCATAATAATTGCTGTAACTGATATAGCTTCACCAATATACCCAATGGCTGAATATACCAATGCCAAAATATCAGATTTAAGATTCACTGCAATCTCTTGGCCACTTATTAACAATCTTAATAACAAGCAAATTGCAAAAACCCATATTGTAATATTCAAAAATTTTTTCTGCTGTTCATTCATAAGTTTTATTTATAATCCAAAAATTCAATCATTCTAACTAAAAAAGTTTTTGTATCCTGTAAATTCCATTTCTGCTCTGAACGAAAAATGTAATACATTCCACTTACTTCAACCCAATTTAAATTCACTTGAGACACTATGTAATATAACGCTTGCTGTAACAACCCTGTGTAGCTATTACTATTGAAAAACATCTGTTCAGGTATATTCCAGACCAAACATTCTATCAAATATGAAGAAATGCGTTCGTTTGTCAATCCTAGCTCCTGCATCTCGTTCTTAATATGCTTCATAATCCTAACTAAATATTTATATTTATAGTGAGTAGATTTATTCTTAGAGATACCATTTTGTATATGAACTTTAGGATAATTAATTACTTCATAATTTCCGTTTGAGGTAAAAAATTTGATGCCTTCAACAAATTTTTCAGATGACCTGCTACCAATATATCTATAATTTCGATATTGAAAACATGGGACTACATCTGCATTTACGTGATATGAGTTAGAATTAATATTGATACACTTATTGCCAATAGAAACTGATTCTGCACCAAATTTTGAAATTAACGCTTTAATCACTTCGTTTTTAAATACATTAGCATTGGTGCTGCTACTAGAGTAATTATAGTCTAGGTCCGATAACCCATCTACATACTCACAATAAAATAAAGATTTCACCATGATACAGATATCAATGTCGCTATTTTTCTTTACATTCGTATTATTTGCATAAGAACCTTGGGCAAAAATTTCATATTCATACTTTGAAGAGAGCCCACTCCTTTCTATTGCATCTTTAATCATTCCAATAGTATTTTCAACCCGTGTTTCTTCAGTGGCAGATAACGGCTTAATCCATGATTGTAATGCTTCTTCAGAATATCTCATTATAAAGCAACTCCATTTTAGTTTTTTGGTTAATTCATAAAAAGTAACCGATATTAAAAAAATCCTACATATAATTATACCACTAAACAAGAAAAAAGGCTGCAAACATAGTGAACTATACTATGCCTACAGCCTTATAAATCAACTTCTGTTCCTTCCAAAAATCTAACGGTTATCTGTCCATCCTCCGAAATCAAAATACTATCTAGTACCTGACACATCTCAAAGGAATCATATTCCCAACACTCCTTATTTATCAATTCAGCCAGTAACACACTGTAATGCTTTTCTAATAACTGGTTTTCTTCCAAGATCTTATTCCACTTTCCATGCAACAAATCCATATTCTCACTCAGTAGTTTAACTGCCATCATTACAGCTTTCTCTAGTGTTCCCTCATCGATATGGTTATTCTGACAACCAATCTGTCCCTTTACCTTATAACGGTTGTTACACTGCCAAACTTTACGTTTGCCACGACTGGTCGTCCAGTTCTTACGTCCAAAAGCTGAACCGCATTCTGCACAGAACACCTTGGTAGTAAAAGGGTTGTCCTCATTTTGCATGATGTAGAAGAAATTGAAAAAGAAAATAGACTTCAGACAGCTATTGATGTTGTCAGAGAACAGTTTGGCTTTTTAGCCATACAAAAAGGAACCGTCCTAACTGAAGGTTCCTAAAATATTGAACGCGCAGTAAACTTATTGGCGGTCATTCCGCTGGTGGATTGGAGGGATTAAAATGATTGACCGTTCATCCTTACCATTTCAGTCAGCAAGAGAGTACCAGGATACAAAGATGCAAAAATGGATGGGCTTTTTCCTATCTGAGCATACATCAGCACTCTCTGATGATACAAACAAAGTAACGTACATGTCAGATTTGTCAATGGAGAAGAAATTATTACTCCACAGTCAAGTATACGCTGGGCAGCTACACACACGCATTCAAGTGATTGAAAAAAACAAGCGTGTTTCCCACACTGGAACAATACCAAGTCTGAATAAGGATTTCATTTTGATAAAAACTACAACAGGTCACATCAATTTGAAATTGAAAGACATTATTAGTATTGAACTTGTTGAGGAGGTGCTTTATGAATCAGCTTAAGTTTCAGCGTAACCAACTGCAAATGGACTACTACAGCGAGAGCTACCAAGATTTTGAATGTGACTTCTACCGCTATTCCAACATGAATATTCCATTGACCTTCCTAACTGATGATATCCTAAAAACAATGGCGACTTCACGTAAGAATTACTTTGTCCTCAATAAGGAAAAGTCCAGAGATAACCGCGATCACTTCTTCATATTTGAAGTAAGTACCGTAGATGAGAATCCGCTAATCTATCATTATACATATAAGAAAACTACAATATATTTAGCAGAAAAATAGGAGCAGTTCAATTGACTGTTCCTATTTTTAATATTCATAAAATCTAAAGTCTTTATACTCTTTAACAATGGAGTCGCCAACCAGAACAGACTATACTGACCAGCGACTACCTTAAATTTAATGTTTCAGATTTATTTTCTTATCTCTAATTTCATAAACTACATCTGCTACATTTTCGAGTAATCGTTTATCGTGGGTGATAAACACGATAGTTCCGGTGTACTCCTTCATTAGTATTTCCAAAGCCTCTAAACTTGGTATGTCAAGGAAGTTACTGGGTTCATCCATTATTAGGATGTTATATCTACCCATGAGCATTTTAGCAAGCAACAATTTTATAATTTCTCCACCGCTTAAAACAGATAAACTTTTTCCAATATCGTTCTGTTTGAACCCCATAGATGCTAGCACTGAACGAATTTCTGATATATTGTAGTCACAATCCTTCTGCATAAACTCCATAACATTCTGATTACTGTTGTACTTGTAACCATTCTGTGCAAAGTAACCTATTTTTGCCTTAGGCGAAATAGAAATTCCTTCTTCATGGTTTAAGATCATTTGGATTAAAGTTGTTTTTCCGATTCCATTACCACCAGTTAACGCCACTTTTGCTCCTAACGGAATTTGAAAAGATGCATTTTCAAACAGAGCCTTATCCCCAAATACTTTATTAATTTCTGCACCGACTATAGGGTATGGATTATGGAGCTCCAATGCTTTACTTTGCCTGAAACGAATTCTGCGAATGCCTTCCGGAGCTTCTACTTTTCCTAAGGCCGCAATCCTGTGCTCTAGGGTTTTAGCAGCATTATACATCTTTTTTTCCTTACTTCCTATTGATTTTTGATGAGCTAAACGCCCTCCGTCTTCAGTACTTTTTTTCTTTGAAGAACCTTTTGCCTTCTGTTCTATTTTACGAGCCTGTTTTCGCTTTTCCTCCGCAGCCCTTTCCAATCGGGCACGTTCCGCAATAAATTGTTCGTATTCTGCAGCTTGGCTCTTACGTTCTTCCTCTTTCTGACGAAGATAATCAGAATAGTTTCCCCAATACTCAGTGATTTTGCCATCTTTCAGTTCCCATATTTTATCTACTATTTCATCAAGAAAATAGCGGTCATGGCTAATAACTAACAGTGCACCTGTAAAATATTTTAGCTGTCCTATTAGAAAATCAATTCCTTCACGGTCTAAATGGCTCGTAGGTTCATCCGCTAAAATACCATGAACCTGTGCCGATAAGGCCTGTGCTATTTTAAGCCTTGTTTCTTCACCACCGCTCATAGTCTGTATATTTAATTGCTCAACACCTAGCTTGCCTACAAGTGCAAAATCTTTTTCCTCCTGCAGAGTTACTTCGTCCAACTGGGGAATATAGGCAAGTTCACCCAGACGATTCATTTTACATCCTGGGGGAGTTAATTCTCCTAAAAGTACCCTGAGTAAAGTGCTTTTTCCAGCACCATTTGCTCCTACTAAACCAATACGGTCATAATCATATACTTCTAATTCATTTATATCTAAAACATCGCGTCCTTTGAATTCCACACGAATGTCTTTTGCTTTTAATATTAATTCCATAACATTTCCTCCTGTCTATAATCGCATGCTTTCATTTGCTTGTATGCAGGGAAAACCCTGCGATTTTAGCAGGAAGAGTTACATGAAAATAAGATACATAAATATTCCTCCAATATTGTTTATTTTAAATCTAATTTTCTAACCTCAGTTATCATTTGGCAAACTATAGCAATGCCAATAATTAAAATACCTGATAGTAAAAACCAATGATTTACACCGATTTTATCAGCAAAGAATCCAGAAAGAATTAACCCAATTGGCATAGCAAGTGACATGATACTTCCGATCAAAGAAAATACACGTCCTAAATATTCAGGCTTAATTTTCTCCTGAAAAAGAGCTGTTTGCACACCGCTATAAAATGGCACCGAAAGCCCCATTATTGCACAGCAAACTACGAATATTACAAATCCATTTGGAGGAAGTATTCCCGAAACGGCTAAACTGGTCCCCATTATAAAAAATGAACTTGTTATTAGTAATACATGCTTTTCGAAGCCCCCTAATCTTCCTAATAATAAGCCTCCTGCTAGCATCCCAAATGCAAAGGAAATTTCCGTAATAGAAATATGCACAGGCGTTCCATTAAAGTGTTCCATGCTTATTAAAGGAAATAGTGCATTGATTGGCATATAAACAAAAGTATATAGTGTTCCTAAGAGTAATAAGGCAAACAATCCTTTGTTTTGTCTCAGAACCACAACTCCTTCTTTCATCTCCCTTATGAAATTTGGTTCTAAACTTTGCACTTGATTACCCAGCTTAGGTATACGTACAATTGCTACCGTAATAGATGCAATCACAGCACCCAATACGTCGATGGCAATAATAGCATTTAAATCCCAAACGGAGTATAAGAGTGCTGCAACTGCCGGACTAACAATATAGCTTATAGACTGCAAAGACTGACTATAGCCTGCGCATTTCGTTAGCTGTTCTTCTGGTACTAAAAGTGGTGTAACCGCATTGAGTGCTGGGGTATGAAAAGCTGTTCCAATGCTACGGATAAACAATACTATCATAATCATCCAGACAGGTAGCTCCATACAGAATGCAACAATAGCAAGCACTGCACCAGCTGCTGCGATAATTAAATCGGCACCAATCATTATCTTCTTCCTATCATGACGATCCACTAGCACACCAATGGCAGGTCCCAAAATCGCATAGGGTAAAAAACCTACTAATGAAGCCATAGACAAGACCATCGCAGATCCTGTTTTTTCTGTAAGGTAAAAAATAATCGCCATTTGCAGGATGGCACTAGTGATTAATGATACTGCTTGCCCTGCCCATATTGCATAAAATTTTCGTTTCCAATTGTTGTATTTTTCCATTTATATTATCTCCTGCATATTATTTTGCTTGAATTTCTATTTTGAATAGCATTCTAGGCAATAAAAAATGCAGGCCAAACCCCACAATGTGGCTTTTGGTCTGCATACATACAATTTGGAAACATTCATATTAAAGACATAGTTAAATAAAGGTATAGTTAAATAACCAATATCCTCACCGTAACTAATGAATGCTCAATATCGTATAAATAAGCACAACAAAAAAGCCTATCATCGGGTATAGATTCTGCTTTTTTTATTGCCAGCTTATCTTAAACGCATTGAGGCTGTCATAGTTTCGGTTCCTCCTACATCTTTGTTTATATCAATTTATAGTATAACACAACAAGATGATATGTTCAATATAAAAGTTATGGAATGAGACTCATACTTCCAATTCGATGCCAGATTTAAAGGATATGACGAAGTTTTCTTCATAGACTGTAACGCTCTGGATTATCTTCCTTAGTAGCAAGCGATTAGCTTTCACAAAATCTTCTGTTTGTAGTTTTAAAAATTCATCAGGATTTTCTAACTCAACCTCAAAATATTTCATTTTACATTCCCTCATTTCATTTATTGATAAATTGAGTTTGCAAAAAAGAGTGGACAATTTTTGTCTACTCTTAACCTTTAAAATAGTTTTTTTTAATCGATTTGAAGTTGCCTAAATTATTACTTATTCGGTAAAATGAAGTATTGCTTTCAACAGATTTCCTTCAACTACACTTCACTTGATTCAAACAAGGTGGGTACATTTCTATTCCCACAAACTCCTTGTCAATGGAAACAAACACGTACCTACAGGGTAAATGGAAATAGAAACTGATAATTTCTAGCTATCACTTCTATTCATTCCAAAAATTTTCTCACTCTGATACTTCCCCACTCCAATACAAAAAGCATTGCAATCAAGGCTTTTCATTATCCCTTTCATTCAAAGGTTTCTAGGTTTTTACGAGCAGAGCAACACACTCCACGTGGTGCGTTTGAGGAAACAGATCCACTGGCTGGACTTTCTTCAATTCATATCCTAACTCTTGATAGAGTTTGATATCACGCGCCATGGTTGCGACATTGCAGGAAATATAGACGATGCGGTCAGCTCCAGTTTGGCTACTTGCTTTAATAAAGCTTTCGGTCAAGCCCTTGCGTGGAGGATCAACCAAGATAACGGTTGGTTGGATGCCTTCATTGAGCCAATTCTTCATGGCATTTTCAGCCGTGTCACAAACATAGTGGGCGTTGGTGATATTGTTTAATACAGCATTCTTCTGGCTATTCTTTACTGCTTCTGGAATCACTTCAACACCGTAGACTTCCTTGACATGCTTTGCAACAGACAATCCAATCGTTCCAATACCCGAATAAGCATCGATCACCACGTCATCTTCTTTTAACTCCGCAAAGTCAATGGCTGTTTGATAGAGTTTCTCCGCCATTTCAGTATTGACTTGGTAAAAGGCTGGGCCAGCGATTTGGAAGTCATTTCCCAACATCTGATCCGTAATATAGTCTTGACCATAAAGAGTCTTCCATTCCTTACCAAAAATCGCATTGGTATTCTGGTCATTGATATTCTGCATGACAGACACAATCTTTGGAAACTGCTTGATGAGTTGTTCAATCAATTGCTCAACACGAAAAACTTTAGGACGAGTTGTTACTAAAATCACCATGATTTCTCCTGAATAATGACCACGTCGCACTACAAGATTTCGAATCAAGCCAGACTGCTCCTTTTCGTCATAAGGTTTCAAATCATAGCGACGAAGCAAATCACGTAGGGCTACTACTACATCATCAATCACAGGATCCTGGATAAAGAAGTCTTCCAGAGGCATGAGATCATGCGAATTCTTACGGAAAAAGCCAGTTTCCAAGACACCATTCACTCGACGAACAGGCACCTGCGCCTTATTTCGATACTTGACTGGATTTTCCATACTGAGTGTTTCAGCGACTTCTACATCCCTAATGCCAGCAATTTTGTAGAGACTATCCTTGACTTGCTTGGTTTTAAACTTAAGCTGTTCTGGATAGGCAAGATGCCCCAAGTCAGCGATACCTGAACGCAGATAAGCTAGGTCAAGGTCTTGATTACGATGAGGTGACAGAGCGAGGTATTCTTCAACCTTCCCAAAGCCAATCTTTTTATTGACCTTAAGGACACGCATGAGGATTTTCTCAGTTGGTAGAGCATTTTCTACAAAGAAAACCAAACCTTCTACCTTGGCAACACCAGCACCTTCATGGGTCAAATCAACAATTTCAACTTCTACAATATCATTTTTCTTTAACATATTTTTCACTTTCTATCGGCCGACAAAAAAAGACGGCAACATTTCTGCTACCATCTATTATATCATGAAATGACCTAAGCACCAAAACTCTTGAAAAAGTTGACAATGGCTTGCCAAAGGGAGCTAAAGAAGTTGCCCCCGTCTTCTAGCGCTTTATTGGCATCAAAGTTGAGGTTGATATTTTTAAAACTATCTCCAGCTTGGGAAACGATGCTTTCCTTGAGGTCATTTAGAGTTTTAGTGAAATCAGCATTGTTCAAAATGTCACTCTTTGAGAGATTAAGTGCAAAATTGATGATGATATTGACCTGATTTCCTGTTATAACCTGATCGAGTTTGTAGTTTTTTAGCGTGTCTTCAACGATTTTGCGAACATCCTCTTCTGTCAAATTACCTTTGGCTTCTTTTGCCTTTGCGATTCCTGCCTTGATATCTGTCATAGCCGCATTGAGCTTATTGGCATCGTAACCTGACTTGTCCTTGTTTTCAGCATTGATATCGGACAAGGCTTTTAGCTCCTCTTGAGCCAGATCTTTATTGGCTTGCGGAACTTTAGCACCATTGGCCTCTAACGAGTAGTAAATTCCAGCTAGAGCGCTCTCACCTGTAACTGGAATAGGAGCTGCAACTGTGATTTTGGCATGCTCCACTCCCAAGGTAACTGCTGCGTTACGGTACATATCCTGCGTCACCTTGGTGATATTTTCAGGCGTTTCAATCTTGACCTCTAGAGGTGATTTATCACCTAGCTTTTGAATCTTGGCTGACGAATAGAGCTGTAAACTAGCATCATTAGCCACATTCATGATTTTCGAATAGATATCAGGTGTCATGGTTTTGATATCTTTGGTATCTTTCGATGCGTCATAGCCAAGTTTTCTAAGTGTTTGATTTTTCTGGTCTTCCGTTAGTGAAGAGCCAAGAACATATTCAGGTTGTACATAGGTTTCATCGATTACTTTTTGAACATCGGTTGCTGCGTGGACACTCGTCATAGCTGTTGCTGCCCACAAAACTGCAGCGCTTGTTAGAAAGAATTTCTTTCTCATAGGGTATTCCCTCCTTTACCTTTCTAGGGTAATAAAACAATCTTAAAGAAAACTTATAGTGAAAAACACCTGGTCAAACCAGATGTTTAGAAGAAATTAAAGAATTTCATGATATAGAGATTAAAGCGAACCTGTCTCGAGTAGTAATAATTTCCACCATTTTCATAGAGTTCGGCACCGTGAAAGATAGAAATAGGGTTAATATAGGTGTAGGTCTTCCCTGTAGTATTACCAAGGATTGGAGCGACCGTTTCTCGGGAGTAACGCTTGGCTAATGCCAGAGTATTTTCCTTGCCATTTTGAGCGATAAAGTCGATATAGGCAGGTCCAAAATTATAGGCTTGAACGGCGGTCCAGACATCTACTCCTTTGCTCTGTGCCAAATAGAGATTATCTGTTAGTGTTTGTATCCCTTGGCGAATACTAGAGGCATCGTCATTGATGGTATTGGTAGCGCCACTAGCAGACTCACTAGACTGCATGACATCCCGCTCTTTACCCTTCGTTTCGGTATAAATCATGGCGAGCACCAACTCTTCATTTGCTGGAGTATCTCTTTCGCTGAGTATTTCTCGCACCATGGGTTGGTAGGTCATGACTTGTTTAACATCCTGATGGATATGATAAGCTTTGTATCCTGCGAAAAGGAAGACTGCTAGCACAAGCACTCTTCTTATAAATTTAAACATTATTTACTTTGAATATCCTCGATATTTTTGATTAAGATAGAATAGGTTCCATTATCATTTTGGATAAACTCAACCGATTCCGCGTCTTGGTATACATTATTTGGGACGATCAGTTCAATTCCGTTTGACAAGGAAAGTTTTTGGTTTTCAAATTTCTTGAGCTGGCGACTGGCATCAATTTCATCAAACTGGACTGGTTCTGGTACAGCTTCCTTGACTTGGTCGATAAAGCTCAAGCGAGCTGTCAGATTGTTATCAAAAAGGTCGTTAGCCAATTTTTCAGGTGACAGTTCATTGCTTTCTTCCAGATTGTTGAAAATAGCTGATTTGACCTTGGATTGGAATTGAAAATCATCTGTGTTAAAGGACTCTGCAATTCTCTGAGCCGTTTTTTCCAATTCCTTGATGGATTTCTTTGGTGAAATCTTGGGAGCAACAGCTAGGAGATTTTCTGAAAAATAATTCAAGAAAGTCCCATTGTACTTGATGCGTTTTTCGATGAGATGATACTTGCGACTTTGAAGATTGACCACCAAGGCCTCGTCAGCTCCCGTTCCAAATCCAGGAAGGTTATTCTGAGTTAGCTTGATTGGATTATCAACTTCTCCACCGAGGTGGGTCAAGGTCTCACGTAGAGCAATTCGCAAGAAAGCGAAATGTTCAACGCCTTCTTTAGAAAACTGAACAAAAACCAAGTCATTGGTCTTGAGATTTTCAGAAATGCTAAACTCCTCTTTCCAGAGATTAGCCAGTGTTACTGATGTCTCCAATAAATCGTCCGTGATGTGATTGAAGAAGGGATTTTCTTCTTCGAAAATCCCAGTCTTAGCTTCATCTGAATACACGCGTTCGATTTTTTTGCGTAGGTATTCCTCGATTTTTGGAGTGATATTGAGAAACTTATCCGCTAGAAACAACTCAGTATCGTCTGGGCTGAACTGATGGATAATAGCTTTCTTAATATAAATGTCCATAAAAGTATTAGTCCTCGTATAGTGGGAAGGCATTTGTTAATGCTTTGACTTCACTTCTCACTTCTTCTAAGACAGCCTCATTTTCTGCATTTTTAAGAGTTTTAATGATAAGTTCAGCCACTTTACGGCTTTCTTCTTCACCAAATCCACGTGCAGTGATGGCTGCTGCTCCGATACGAATCCCACTTGTTTTGAATGGTGACAAGGTTTCGTATGGAATTGAGTTTTTATTTAGGGTAATATTAACTTCATCCAGCAAGTTTTGAGCAACTTTTCCGTTTTCTACAACCTTAGTCACATCCACTAGGAAGAGGTGATTTTCAGTACCACCTGAGATGATACGGAAATCAGGGTCTTGCAAGAAGACTTCAACCATAGCCTTGCTGTTTTTGATGACATTAGCAGCATATTCCTTAAAGGCTGGGTCCAAAACTTCTTTGAAGGAAACCGCCTTAGCCGCCACAACATGCTCCAAAGGACCACCCTGAATACCAGGGAAAATAGCTGAGTTGATTTTCTTAGCTAGGTCTTCATCATTTGTCAAAATCAAACCACCACGTGGTCCACGAAGAGTTTTGTGGGTCGTTGTTGTAGTGATATGAGCGTATGGCACTGGACTTGGGTGAAGACCAGCTGCAACCAAGCCAGCGATATGCGCCATATCGACCATAAGCTTAGCCCCAACAGCATCAGCAATTTCACGGAATTTTGAGAAGTCGATAATTTGAGAATAGGCTGAAGCACCAGCTACAATTAGTTTTGGTTTTACTTCTTGGGCTTGTTTCAAGATTGCATCAAAGTCCAAGAGTTCCGTTTCAGGATCAACACTGTAAGAAACAAAGTTGTAGGTTTGACCAGAGAAGCTAACTGGAGCTCCGTGGGTCAAGTGTCCACCTGCTGCCAAATCCATTCCCATTACAGTGTCACCAGGCTCAATCAAAGCCATATATGCTGCACAGTTGGCTTGGCTTCCTGAGTGAGGTTGGACATTGGCGAATTTAGCACCGAAAATTTCTTTTGCACGTTCAATAGCTAGAGTTTCTACCACGTCTACTACATCAGTTCCACCATAATAACGACGTCCTGGGTAACCCTCGGCATATTTGTTTGTCAAGATAGACCCTTGAGCTGCCATAACAGCCTTGGAAACCACGTTTTCCGAAGCAATCAACTCGATATTATTTTGTTGGCGTTCTTCTTCTTTGGCAATAGCATTCCAGAGATCAGCATCGTATGCTTTAAAATCGTCTTTATCAAAAATCATAGGTCTTCTCCTTTATAGTGTGACTGGTCCTTTAGTTTGTTTTTCAATAAGAAAATAAACTAAAAGATGCGAATAAACCGTTTCTGCACTTTATCACAAGTATAACCAACTTTTTCATAAAATGCATGAGCTCCCAGACGATAATCAGCAGAGTTTAAGCGGATAAACCCATAACCCCGTCTTTTTGCTTCTTGATCCAACCCTTGCAGTAAGCTTTTACCGATACCTCGTCCTTGTGCTTGAGGCGAAACTGCTAAGCCTAAAATATTAAATCCTGCTTTGGAATAGAGGGATTCATAAACTTCAGCATGGACATATCCAAGTAGGATATGACTAACTGCATCCTCATAACCAAGTAGGAAATGATGTGAATCCTGAGATAATCTAGCTAGTTGACTAGCTGTGTCCTCTGGACTAAAAGAATAGCCCAAAGCCTCTTGGTTAATCTCACATATAGCATTCACATCTGTTTCTTGCAAATCTCTGAGCATCTCATTCCTCCTCAAAAGAAATCTCTGGCAACCGAGCAAGAATATCTTCTCGCTTAATCGCCCCCTGGCGTAAGATTTTCACCTTGTCTCCAGACAAATCCAAAATAGTCGAATCCTGTCCAGTTAGAAAAGCGTCGTCCTCAAGACCCAGAACCTCTTGATCAAAATCCTCTAGAATTTGAGCAAAGGTCACTCCACTCGTCTGACCCGAGATATTGGCAGACGGCCCAATCAAAGGACCTGTCTCTCGGATCAAATCAAGTGTAATGGGGTGATTCGGCATCCGAAATCCCACCGTTGCAAGACCAGAGTTGACCCAATAGGGGACTCTGTCATTGGCTTCGAGGATAATGGTCAAGGGACCTGGTAAAAAGGTCTCTACAAGCTTTTGTAGATAAGTTGGCTGTTTCTTTGAAAAGTGCAAGATGTCCTCTAGAGAAGCGACATTAAGATTGAGCGCCTTGTCTCTAGGACGACGTTTGAGTTGGTAAACATGGTCGACAGCTTTTTCATCTAAGGCCTTAGCAAAGAGACCGTAAACTGTCTCTGTAGGCAAAACAACAGCTCCGCCCTTTTCCAACTCTTGTCTAATCCTGTCCATCATCAACTACAACCATCCTATCTTGACCAAATTGGTCCTTGAGTGTTCGTACTCGTTTTTCAGGAAAATGTTTCTTAAAAAGCGCAGGAACACTTTGACCTTGCTTGTATCCAATTTCAAGGTAAATCTTACCACCATCTGTGAGATAGTCTTTTGCATCTTCCGCAATTCTGCGGTAAATAGCTAGGCCATCCTCATCCGCAAAGAGAGCTAGATGAGGCTCCGAATGTAAAACATTCAAACCGACCTCTGACTCATCTTCACGAGAGATATAGGGTGGATTGGATACAATTATATCATATTTTTCAGAAATTTCTGCAAAACAATCAGATTTTTTAAAAAATATATTAAGATTTTGATTTTTAGCATTCTCTGATGCAAGCTGCAAGGCATCTTGTGAAATATCTGCTGCTGTCACTAACCAATCTGGTCTATTTTTTGCTAGTGCAAGGGCTATGGCACCACTTCCAGTCCCGATATCTAGGACCTTAAGATTTTCCTCAGGATTTTCAGCTAGGATAAGTTCCACCAACTCTTCTGTCTCTGTACGAGGAATCAAAACCCGCTCATCTACTTTTAACTGCATTCCAAAAAATTCTGCGTGACCAATGATGTACTGCGCCGGTTTGTGAGCCACTAACTGCTGGTAAATTTCTTCTACAAAATTTTCTTCCTCTTTTGTCACTTCCTGCTGAAGAGCAAAGACAAAGTCCGTAAAAGAGAGATTTTTTAGGCTACGGTAGACAAAAGAGAGGCTTTCTGCTTCCTCTCCTTGTCTTATCAACTCTTCTTCAAAATCGGAAAATAATTGAGCTAATTTCATTATTTGTTTAATTCTTCTAATTTTTGTGTTTGGTCATAAAGAACCAAGGCATCCACAACTTCATCCAATTTACCAGACAAGATGGTATCTAGTTTTTGGAGGGTCAATCCAATACGGTGGTCTGTGACACGGTTTTGTGGGAAATTGTAAGTACGGATACGTTCTGAACGGTCACCAGTACCGATTGTCGACTTACGCTCAGCGTCTTGTTCATCCTGGGCAATTTGTGCAAAGTGGTCAGCAACACGCGCACGGATAATCTTCATAGCCTTCTCACGGTTTTTCTGCTGGGTACGTTCTTCCTGCATCTCAACCTTGATATTGGTTGGCAAGTGAACGATACGCACGGCAGTCGCAACCTTATTGACGTTCTGACCACCAGCACCAGATGCGTGGTAAATGTCCACACGAAGATCTTTTGAATCAATATCGTATTCAACTTCTTCCACTTCAGGCATAACAAGAACTGTCGCAGTTGAAGTGTGTACACGCCCTTGGCTCTCTGTCACAGGGACACGTTGCACACGGTGGGCACCTGATTCGTACTTAAGCTTAGAGTATACAGATTGA
The DNA here is from genome assembly GCF_001815805.1 of Streptococcus sp. HMSC072D05. Classification (GTDB taxonomy): domain Bacteria; phylum Bacillota; class Bacilli; order Lactobacillales; family Streptococcaceae; genus Streptococcus. The sequence continues at coordinate 435,211 of NZ_KV822038.1, read as the reverse complement.
CCAGAAACCATGGCAACCACTTCTTTGAAACCACCGACACCGTTCATAGAGGCTTCCATGACTTCAAAGCGCCAGCCTTGGGCTTCTGCATACTTTTGGTACATGGTTAGCAAATCCCCAGCAAAAAGTGCTGCTTCATCTCCGCCAGCTGCTCCACGGATTTCAAGGATGATGTTCTTATCATCGTTTGGATCCTTTGGAAGGAGCAAAATTTTGAGTTTTTCTTCATACTCTTCTTTTTCAGCCTTAGCGTCTTTCAGTTCCTGCTTGGCCATTTCTTCCAAGTCCGCATCTCCACCTGATTCCTTAATCATTTCTTCAGCATCGACGATGTTTTGAAGGACTTGTTTGTACTCACGGTAGGCTGTTACTGTGTCACGAGTGGAAGCTTCTTCTTTGGACAATTCCATGAAACGTTTGGTATCAGATACCACATCAGGGTCACTGAGCAATTCTCCTAATTCTTCATATCGGTCTTCTACAGCTTGTAGTTGATCATAGATGTTCATTTTTCCTCATTCTCCTTATTGATTTCAGGGGCAAAATAATGTTTACGGCAGACTGAGATATAGGTTTCATTGCCACCGATTTGAATTTGTTCACCATCATAGACTGGCACACCATCGTGCGTACGCAACACCATAGTCGCCTTTTTCTTACAGTACTGACAAATGGTCTTGATTTCGTCAATCTTGTCTGCTAAGAGCAAGAGGTATTTGGAACCTTCGAACAATTCATTGCGAAAGTCATTCTTCAAACCAAAAGCCATGACAGGTATGTCTAGCTCGTCCACAACACGAGCTAGATCGTAAACATGGTGACGCTTGAGAAACTGGGCCTCATCGACCAACACACAGTAAGGTTTTTCAGGTAAGTCTCGGATATAGCCAAAGATATCTGTCGTTTCCTCAATCGCAATGGCTGGGCGTTTCATGCCGATTCGACTCGACACATAGCCAACACCGTCACGCGTATCCAGAGCCGAAGTCATAATCACAACTCCCTTTCCTTGCTCCTCGTAGTTATAGGCCACCTTGAGAATCTCAATCGTCTTACCAGAGTTCATGGTCCCATAACGATAATACAACTGTGCCATGCTTCTATTTCACGTCCATTTCTAAATTTTTGCTACATTCTAGTATATCATAATTTTCTGAAGCTTTAAACGGCAAAATGTGGTAAAATAGAAGAAATCAAAAACTAGTGGAGGAAGCTATTATGCCATTTGTACGCATCGATTTATTTGAAGGTCGCACGCTCGAGCAAAAGAAAGCTCTTGCTAAGGAAGTAACGGAAGCTGTTGTCCGTAACACTGGAGCCCCTCAATCAGCCGTTCATGTCATCATCAACGACATGCCAGAAGGGACTTACTTCCCACAAGGAGAAATGCGCACCAAATAAACCAGCTTAAGCAGTATTGCTTAGGCTTTTTCAATCTCCAAGTAGCATCCATTGAAGAAATAACCTAAATTTGTTACAATTTGAAGAGATGCTTGGATACCTATCCTAAGAAAAGAAATACAAAAGGAAATAGTATGATTACACGTGAATTTGATACCATCGCTGCTATCTCTACTCCACTAGGTGAAGGGGCCATTGGTATTGTCCGTTTGAGCGGAACAGATAGTTTTGCTATTGCGCAAAAGATTTTTAAAGGCAAGGATTTGAGTAAGGTTACCAGCCATACTCTTAACTACGGGCATATTATTGATCCTTTGACTGGTAAGGTCATGGACGAGGTTATGATTGGGGCCATGAAGTCTCCAAAGACCTTCACTCGAGAGGACATTATTGAGATTAACACCCACGGTGGGATTGCGGTGACCAATGAGATTCTCCAGTTAGCTATCCGTGAAGGAGCTCGGTTGGCAGAACCTGGTGAATTTACCAAACGCGCCTTTCTAAACGGTCGCGTGGACTTGACACAGGCTGAGGCAGTGATGGACATCATCCGTGCTAAGACAGATAAGGCCATGAATATTGCAGTCAAACAATTGGACGGTTCTCTTTCTGACCTCATTAACAATACTCGCCAAGAAATCCTCAATACGCTTGCCCAAGTAGAGGTCAATATCGACTATCCTGAGTATGACGATGTTGAGGAAGCTACTACTGCTGTTGTCCGCGAGAAGACTATGGAGTTTGAACAATTGCTAACCAATCTCCTTAGAACAGCTCGTCGTGGTAAAATCCTTCGTGAGGGAATTTCAACTGCCATTATCGGCCGTCCCAACGTTGGGAAATCGAGCCTGCTCAACAATCTCCTGCGTGAAGATAAGGCCATCGTAACAGACATCGCTGGTACGACACGAGATGTTATCGAAGAATACGTCAACATTAACGGGGTTCCTCTCAAATTGATTGATACTGCAGGTATTCGTGAAACAGATGATATCGTGGAACAAATCGGTGTCGAACGTTCTAGAAAAGCCCTAAAAGAAGCTGACTTGGTACTACTAGTGCTAAATGCCAGTGAACCACTAACCGCCCAAGATCGCCAACTCTTAGAAATCAGTCAGGATACTAACCGCATTATTCTACTCAATAAAACTGACCTACCAGAAGCAATTGAAACTTCGGAACTCCCTGAAGATGTTATCCGTATTTCAGTTCTTAAAAATCAAAATATCGATAAGATTGAAGAGAGAATCAACAACCTCTTCTTTGAAAATGCTGGTTTGGTTGAGCAAGATGCTACTTACCTATCTAATGCCCGTCATATTTCCTTGATTGAAAAGGCTGTTGAAAGCCTACAAGCTGTCAATGAAGGTCTGGAACTGGGGATGCCAGTTGATTTGCTTCAAGTTGACTTAACCCGTACTTGGGAAATTCTCGGAGAAATCACTGGGGATGCTGCTCCAGATGAACTCATTACCCAACTCTTTAGCCAATTCTGTTTAGGAAAATAAGAAAAATCCATGATCCTTCATTCGGTCATGGATTTTATTGTCTTCATTAGTAATCTGGTCTTAAGACACCTGTTACGGTTGCCTTAGTTGCTTCGTAGTCGCCATCTACGACAACTTTGATAATGCGTTTGGCATCTTCTTCTGGTGCTGGAACTAGAGGTAGACGAGTTGGTCCAGCTTCAAATCCCATATAGTTAAGGACTGCCTTAACTGGGGCAGGACTGGGATAAGAGAAGAGGGCATTGACTTTAGGAATGAATTTACGCTGAATAGCTGCAGCTTTCTTCATATCGCTTTCTGCAATGGCAGTAAACATCTCGTGCATCTCATCTCCATTTGTATGGGAGGCAACAGAAATAACCCCATCCGCACCAAGGTTCATGGCATGGAAGGCATCTCCATCTTCACCTGTATAAATCAAGAACTCTTCTGGCTTGTGCTCAATCAAGTAAGCCATATTAGCCAAGCTGGTACATTCTTTAACACCGATGATATTTGGGTGGTCAGCCAAGCGAAGCATGGTTTCTGGAGTTAATTCAACAACTACACGCCCTGGAATGTTATAAATGATAATAGGTAAATCTGATGCATCTGCAATAGCTTTAAAGTGCTGATACATGCCTTCTTGAGAAGGTTTGTTGTAGTATGGTACGATCGCAAGTCCAGCAGCGAAGCCACCAAAGTCTGCTACTTCTTTGACAAACTCGATCGAGTCACGTGTATCATTGGTACCTACACCCGCAATCAAAGGAACACGTCCATTAACAATCTTTTGTACAGCCGCAAAGAGTTCCAACTCCTCATCGTGGGTCAAGGTCGGACTCTCAGCAGTCGTTCCAGCTAGAAGAATGCCGTCTGTGTGATGGGCCAATAAATGCTCAATCAAGGCTGGAATGGCATCAAAGTTGATGGAGCCATCCTCATGGAAAGGGGTAATAAAGGCCGTGATGATTTTACACTCTTTTAAATCTTGATAAGACATGAGAAACACCTCTCTATTTCAAAGAAGGAGTTCATCTGAACTCCTAAACGATATGACTATTTTAATTCAAATTTCAACTCAGCTGTTGGACGAACCAATCCACGTTCATGAAGCGTTTCTGCAATCTGAACTGAGTTCCAGGCAGCACCTTTGAGAAGGTTATCTGAAACAACCCACATGTGGATTCCTTTTTCTGCATCCAAGTCTTTACGGATACGACCAACAAAGGTATCACGTGAACCAACTGCATTGATGGCTTGTGGATAGATTTGATGAGCTACATCATCTTCAAGAACTGCACCTGGGAAGGCTGCGATAGCTGCTTTCACTTCTTCGATTGGGGCCACTTCTTTTGTTTCGATATAAACTGACTCAGAGTGAGCTGATAAGACTGGAATACGAACACATGTTGCAGACACTGCGATGCTGTCATCTTCCATGATTTTCTTCGTTTCCTTGGTCATCTTCATCTCTTCGTAAGTGTAATCATTGTCTGTGAAGACATCGATTTGCGGAAGAGCGTTAAAGGCGATAGGATAGTGTTTCTTGTCACCACCTGAAGGCAAGATTTCCGCATGCAAATCACGTGGATTCACACCATCATTCAAGACTTCACGAAGTTCACGTTGTGTTTCAAGAATCGCTCCCATACCTGCACCAGAGACTGCTTGGTAAGTTGAAACGATGATACGATCCAAGCCCCATGTTTGACGAACAGGCTCAAGAGCCACCATCATTTGGATTGTTGAACAGTTAGGGCAGGCAATGATTCCGTTGTGGGCATCAAGTGCATGAGCATTGACCTCTGGAACAACCAAAGGAACATCTGGATTTTGACGGAAATAAGATGTGTTATCTACTACTACCGCTCCAGCTTGAACTGCGTATGGTGCATACTTAGCTGATGTCGAACCACCTGCTGAGAAGAGTGCAATATCAATACCCTCAAAAGCTGTCTCAGTCGTTTCTTCAATCGTAATATCTTTGTCTTTAAATTTCAAAGTTTTGCCTGCTGAACGTGCAGAAGCAAGGTAACGAATTTTATCGATTGGAAGTGTTGATTCTTCCAACATTTTTATCATCTGAGCTCCGACAGCACCTGTCGCGCCGACTACAGCAACTGTATATCCCATAAATAACCTCTTTCGGAATTTTCTAAAAATTTCTATAATAGATGTATTATACTACTTTTTACAGAAATTGAAAAGTATTTTTAGACTATATTTTCTGAAAACTAAAAATCCCTAGCCATTGACTAGGGACTAAGAGGCATCTTCATGTGATGAGCAGGTTCACACAACTCATCAAGGTCCGCTCCTGCGTTATGACCTCCTTATGCTCAATAGTAGTCCGAAGACTACCTATCGACTCATCGCATCTACTATTCTACTAGATAGAGTCACTTTTGTCAACAACCAAAACTCTTTGCTTCATTTATACAGGTAGATAAGAAAAACCTTGGTCTCCCAAGGTCACTTTGTTTCTATCATGCTAATTGCCGGGATTGAACCGGCGACCTCATCCTTACCATGGATGCGCTCTGCCAACTGAGCTAAATCAGCTTACCTAAAAAGTATACTATAGTTCTATGTTCTTGTCAAGCGCTCTCTTTTAAATTTCTGAAATGAAAAAAGCTAGATTTAGCAAGAATCTAGCTTATAAACTTCTTATTTTGTTAGATCGATTCGCTGTCCCAGTTTACCAATCAAAATCGCTCCTACGATAAGTGATGCAAACTCACCAATTCCAGTAGAGAACCATGTGAACAAGAAGGGAGCTTCTGTCAAGATATGAAGTTCAGCTGCAATGGTAATCATTGAAATGGAGAAGAGGATTGAAAAGAAGAAATGATCTTTTCGAATCAATCCGTTAAAGAGGTAATCTTTGCTGTATTTTGCAAAGAGCCATACCCCTAGACTAAGGAAAACTAGGGTAGAACCCCCACCAACAAAGACATCTATTAGGCCAAAACTACTAAATAAATTAGCAATCATACATCCAATTGTCACACCGAAAATGTATTTAGGGTTGTAAAAGGCCAAGAAATTCAGCATTTCTGAAATACGGAACTGATACGCCCCAAAACTAAGAACATTGATTGGTGGCGTAATAGTCAAAACTACATAGATCGCAGCAACGATAGCGATGTCTGCCATGTCGCGAACAGTTAATTTTTTCATGCTTTCTCCTTTAGCGGTTTCCCGCGTAAAATATGCTTGGTGAAAGAAGCTAAGCACCAAGGGTTGAGGTTATCAACCTTACTAGTATAGCACATTAGCCAGTTTTATGCTATACTAAAATCATGAAAAAACTAATAAAAGCTTTCTTTGATAACGAAATCCTCTCCTACCTATTTTT
>NZ_KV822038.1:412521-428862 GCF_001815805.1 Streptococcus sp. HMSC072D05 | reverse complement strand
TTTTTGGTGGTGCTACTACTCTGGTTTCTATTGTATCACGTTTGGTTATTTACCATATCAGCCACCAGGAAATCCTAGCAACTGCCCTCGCTAATATTATCGGGATTCTCTTTGCCTTTCTCACAAATGATACAATCGTCTTTAAACAAGAGAGAAGGAATTGGCCAACCCGCCTGGCTAAATTTGTCTTAGCTCGTCTCTCAACACTTGGTCTCGACATCCTTTTAACTTATATCTTTGTTACAACCTTTCCTGATATTATTGGCCAGTTTGTCGAATTTAATATAGATAGGGTTAATACGATTGAAACTATCCTAGCACAAATTTTGATCATCATTTTAAACTATGTTTTCAGTAAAATCTATATTTTTAAAGGGAACAACTGACCACTTTGAGCGTTCAAGTTGCTTTTTGTCACAATTTAGGATATAATAAATTAGAAAATTAGGAAAGGAATTTATGAAAATGTTAAAGGATCTTAAAGAATTCTTGCTTCGTGGTAATGTCGTTGACCTCGCTGTCGGTGTCATCATTGCCTCTGCATTTGGTGCTATCGTTACTTCATTTGTTAATGACATCATCACTCCACTTCTATTGAACCCAGCTTTGGAAGCTGCGAAAGTACAAAACATCGCTGAGCTTGCATGGAATGGTGTTACATATGGTAAATTCTTGAGTGCTATTATCAACTTTCTCGTTGTAGGTACTGTGCTTTTCTTCGTTATTAAAGCTATGGAAAAAGCGCAAAACCTTCGTAAGAAAGAGGAAGTGGTTGAGGAAGCACCTGCTGCTCCAACTGAACTTGAAGTTCTTCAAGAAATCAAAGCTCTTCTTGAGAAAAAATAAAACAGATAAAGGATTTAGCTTAAAGCTAAATCCTTTTTTCTTTACTCTTTTGGTAACTTCCCAGCTTTTTCGAGCATTTTCTTAATTAAGTAAGGCATCTTCACATTTTCACGGCCTTTTTTCTCAATGAGCTTTTTGACAAATTCTGGCATCTGAAGGTCGTCTGTCTCCTCCATAATGTCCTTGGTAGTTGCTGAAGGCGCTAACTCATCAAAGGTTTCTTCTTCTGGGAGAAAAGCTTTAAATTCTTTGTCTTCATTGGCTCTTACAGTAGCAACTAAAGCGTCAATTAAACGGCTATCCGTATTGGGCATAGGTGGGCGATGGTAGGTGACATCTAATTCTTGACACAACTCATAACATTCCACATCATTATCGAACAAGACTTCAATGTGCTCACTGATAAAACTAATCGGGACAAAAATATAATGCTCTGGATGTTGCTTTTGTTCTCGTAAATATTCTAAGACATCTGGCTTGATCCAAGGGATTCCAATATCACTTTCGCTCTGCCAAGTATTGGTATACTGGTCGGCTGTTAGGCCGAGTTGTTCAGCAATGAGCTTGCTATTATCGAAAATCTGGTCGATATAAGGATCTCCATAATCCAAGGCAAAAATGGGAACACTGTGTGCCGAAAAGATTACCTTGAAAGATTCTTCTCCCACATGGTTCCGTAAAATTTTGCTAATCTCATCTGTCCAGAAGTCCAGCAAAGGCTGTTGTTGATACCAGTCCTTAATTACTAAAAATCGGATCTGCTGGCTTTCCAGAAACTTTTCATACCCCATGACTGAGTAAAAAGAATAATGAGGTTCCAAAATCAAGCAGATACATTCTTCAACACCATCAGCTTCCATCTGCCTGATCACGTCTGGAATAAAGGGACGAGAAAATTTGTTGGCAAAGTAGATACCATACTCCTCCCCTAATCGTTCCTTGACTAAATTGACCTCATCACGTGTAATCCGCTGCAAAGGTGTCCCACCGATAAGGACGTAGTTGTCATAGAGAGTCTGGATCTCGTGGTCTTGGGGTCTAACTCCACGACGAATGTTTGTAAAGAATTCTGCTACTCCTTCAAAACTAATCTCCTCTGGAGATCCAAAGGTCATCATCAATATTGCTTTTTTCATGTTATCATCCTTATGATATTATTTTCACTATCTATTCTATCATGAAAGAAAAAAATAGTAAACGCTTCCGACGTCTACTATTTCTTTTGTTCTTTTGTCTTTCTATCTCGTCTTATGATTAGGATGATAACGACAAGGAGTAAAATAACAATAATCAAGAGAAGAAAGGCAAGGATATAAATCCAATGCGTTGGTAGCCCTTGGTCAAAATAGCGTGTTCCTACTGCTTCCCCACTTTTATCCTGGGATGCTTTTAGTGGTGCATCCGTTATTTTAGCTAAGAGGATATGCCGTCCGTTGGTAATGTTAAGGAAACAGGTGCTTAACAAAACAATCTTGTCCGTTGAGGTCAAGGAAACATCTCGCTTGTACTTGGATTTACTTAGCAGATATTGATAGTAAGCCTGGTGTTCCTCATCGTTGGAACTCAAAGTCCGGTAAATCTCCGTGTCATAGGCATCCACTTCTAAAATCCCAAATATCTCCAGACCACGTTCACGACCATTGTAGTAGATAGAACCATAGCGATGCTTTTCAAAAAAATCTTGATCCGCAAATTTTTGAATCTCCCCAAACATAGCTCCAGAAGCCATGGAGTGACCATAAATGATGGTGTTAAAGTCGGTAAAGTTGGGGTTAAAACGATAGTCTAGGAATATAGAGCCTGACACAGTATAATCGCCAAAAGCATTGCGATCAAGGTATTTGACATTGTCCTGACTCTGCAAGAGGGGATAGTCTACCTTGGTCCCATCGAGGCTAATCCAACCACAGACTTCCTTGTTCAGGTGCTGCAAGGTTTCAAAGCCCGTACTGCTGGCATCCTTTTCAATGGGATTATAATGATCGTAGTCACTCGCAAGAACTCTATCAGCTGCATAAAGACAGAAAAAAGCTAGAAAGAGGGATAGAATGACCTTTATGGTTTTGTGACTTGTACTTGTTTTCATATTTCCTTCTTTCTCCTTTCTCCTTTCTAGCCTTGAAAATAAAAGAGCAAGAGAGGCTGTCCCTTTCTCTTTTATTGGTAGTTTAGTCAGTAATGGTATCTGCTCCTTCTTCCTTTGCTTCTCTTCTACGACGCAAGATCAAATAGAGGATGATGAGCAAGAAGATCAATAGCAAGAGCAAGATAAATAAGATGATGTACCATATCCACAAAGGAATCGATGAGAGAAATCGTCCGAGCGACGAATCATCAAAGACACTGTAAGGAAATGGTTTTGATTTTTTCGTATGGAAGGTGTTCTTTGGAACTGTATCCGTAATCTTGGCAACTACGATATGTCTCCCATTTGTTACGTCTAGGAAACAGGTACTGAGAAGGATGATATGGTCATTTGGCCCCAGTGTAATATCCCGCTTGTGGATGGCAACCGAGAGTAAGTGATCGATATATTCTTGGCGCCGATCATCTCCATTAATACCTGGATCGTAGATGTTAAAGTCATAGGCGTCCACCTCAAGCATCTCAAAGATCTCAAGACCTTTTTCTACGCCATTATAGTAAATACTACCGTAGCGATGCTGATCAAAAAATTCCTTATCAGAAAACTTTGCTACATCTCCAAACATAACCCCATTTTCTACATGGTGTCCGTAGATGATGGTATTAAAGTCTTCGAACTTGGATTCATTTCGAGCCTCAAGGAAAATAGCTCCTGTAGCTGCAAATTCTCCCTTGGAATCTTTGTTCAGGTACTTTTCATTGTCTTTGGCTTGGACTAAGGGGTAGTCGATATTGGTGCCATAGACATTGATCCAGCCGAGAACCTCTGGATTGACTTGCTGTAGCTTGTGAAAGCCAGAAAAACTAGCAAGCTCATCCTTCTCACTGGTACTAACAGGTCTATAAGCCTCATACTCACTTGATGAAGCCTGAGAATAAACCTGATTGGCATCCCAAAGGGCGTAGAAACCAAAGAGAAAGACTAAGGCTGCCAAGAGGAGCAGGATATGATTCATCAATGCATCTACAGCAAGGACCAGACGCCTAGACAAACTCCTTTTTGGTTTCTCACGCTTGATTTTCATCGGTCAAACCACTTGCTTAAGCTTGTCTGCGTTTTTTAGACAAAACAACAAATCCAGCCAAACCAAGACCAATCATCAAGATGAAAGGAAGGTTATCAATCAAGAGACCAGTAGGGGTAACGTCTGGTAAGCTATTTGTGATAGTGTTATCGTTTGGTTTTTCACCAATAAGGATACTATCTTGAGTGAAATTTGTAGAAACTGTACCAGCTTGATTTTTTGATGCTCCGTTCTCCTTATATGCAGCTGAAGCTGTGTAACCTTGAGATCCAGTTTCAACCAATTTATAACGAGTACCAGCAGGAATTGTGTCAAACACCAAAGATTGATCGTGACGTAGTGTTATAGTCGTTTCTTGACCATAGACAAATGTTTTTGAGGTTTCACCGATTTTACCAGTGATTGATTGTGAAGTTTCTGTAGATGCTTTTGTGAAAGTAAGCTTGAAAGTAAAATCTTTTGATTTATCTGCAGTAGCACCTGATACAACTTTTTTAATTACTAAAGATTTAGCATTTGGGTCAACTTTTGAAACATTTGGTTTATTAGGGTTTGGTTCATTTGGATCTGTAATTTTACCAGCATTTTTACGATAGATGTTAGTGAAAAGATCATATTTGTAAGTAGTTCCACTTTCAGATGGTTTTACTTTACCATTCACACTTGGGGATACTTGTTTAAAATACACAGAAGAAATATATGTTCCTCCTGTAGTTTTGTTCTTAACAATAACGTGCATTTCATAGTTGCGATTATCATATGTCATAAAATCAATAGGTGAACCATTTTTTTGAATAACTTTCCAACCAACATTTTGTTTTTCAGCAACAGTATAGACATATTCACCAGCATGTGTATAGTTCACTTCTCTAAAAATATCGCCGGTTTCTTTCTTTATGCTAGTTTGTCCAGTTGCTAAAACGTCTGTTCCAGAATATGATACATTTTTATCTGTAATTTGACCATTAGAAGAATCAATCGTTTCATAAGGTGCACCATTTGATGATGTACCAGTTTTAGGGGTGAAAGTAAAAGTAAAGGTTGCTTCAGGTGTTGTAATTCCTTCCGCAATATTCAACACCTTATTAATAGAAACTTTTGCGCTTGTTTCACCAGTTGCTTTGGCAGTTGCCACATCATTATCATCCGCAAATGTTGGCACTCCTCTAAAGACCGACAAGGCGGTTACAGCTGCAATGCTTGCAGTAACTAATTTTTTCAAAAATGTTTTTTTCATGATTATTCCTTTTATTTTTAAATTTCTTTTTACATAAATTATCATCAAAAGCCCCGTCGCCTTAAGACTGTTACCACCTTGCCATGGGTATCCTGTATAGGAATGGTTCCAAAAGCACGACTATCTACAGCCGTTGTTCGATTGTCCCCGAGGACAAAGAGTTGTCCTGCTGGGACTTTCATTGGGAAGGTAGCCCCTTCCTTATAGAGCAGCGTTTCTTTGTAGATATCCTGCTCTTGTTGAGGAGAACCGTTGATGATGAGACCATTTTCGTTTATATCGATCGTACTTCCTTCGGTTGCTATGACACGCGCCACTCTTTCCTTGCCCTTATAACTATAGACGAGCAGGTCACCAATCGAATAACGTTTATCCAACCTATAGTAGACAACCAAGTCGCCATCTTTTAAGGCTGGCTTCATGCCATCGTCATTGTATCTCAATAGTCCAAAGACAAAAAAGTAAAGGGTGGCCAGTACAAACCCAACCATCAGAAGCTTACTGACTAAGTAGAGGATATCTCCCCATACACTCGGCGGAGACTTATCCCGACTGACTTGTGTTACTGTTTTCTTATGTTTCTTTTTAAGTAGCATTATTTTCTCCTATGTACCACTAGATAGCCGAGTAGGATTGTAAAGAAGATACCTCCTAGAGGAAGGATTATTCCTAACACGAGTGTACTGCTGAGGAAGTCAACTCCGGTTTCAGGTACACTATTCTTATTATTCGTGACTGTCGCGGACTTATCCCCATCCAGTTTGCCTTCTTGATTCTCATAAGATACCTGATATCCACGAGAAGAGTTTGATTCCTCTTCAATAGTGTAGTGACTATTGAGTGGAAGTCCATCAATTTTTATGGTTTGATCTTTGTTTAGATCTATAGACGCTCGACCGTTCGTAAATTGCAAAGGAATTCTTTTATTATTCACCGTTGCATTATAGGTTCCATTCAATGGACTGTTCTGAGCATCCCTGATGTTAATGGTAATCTTGAAGGATTTTAATAGATTGGCAAATACACCTGTAACTTTTTTTGTGACTGATAAACTTGGAAGCTTGTGATTTGTGACAATGGTGGTCTCGTCTTTATTCAGATCGCCCTCTTGATTCTCATATGTAACGTGGTAACCATTCGTTGATGCCGCTTCTTCTTCAACCTTGTAATGGGTTCCTCGAGGAAGATAGCTTAGAATACCTTTCCAACGTTTTCGTTTTTCGACACGGATCTCCGCTTCTCCATTCACAACAGTTATCTCGCCAAAAGTTCCATTCAATGGCGTAGAATTAGGAGAGGTTAGTTTTACCTTAATCCTAAACTCTTTGTTCAAGTTACTTTCAGCTTCCAACACTTTCTTAATCGTCAGACTTGGCAATTGTTTATAGATTACCTTGAAGGATGGTTTAGTTTCTGTACCAACATTTTTTATTTCTTTGGTAAAGGCTGGGACGTCCGGTGCAATTAAATCGTATTGATATCCTTTGGCAACTTTTTCAAAGTTCCTCGTTTCATTAAAGATATTTGTTCTAACATTTACATTAGTCTTTCGATAGTCTTGATTATCAGGACCTCCGTTCTTGTTCTTTTGAACCAGTTTCAGTTCAACATTACTCGGTTGATCAGCTGTAATAACAGTTCTCGCACCCGTCACACCTTGCCATTCAACTTCCACTGGTACCGTTAATGGATCTGAAGGCTTAAAGGTTGGGTTGTCAGAGTATTCTTTGGTCTTGGTTTGAGAGGTGCCTATTCCATAGGAATAGGTGACACTGGCACCTTTATTGGAGTAGAGTTTATTGACATCAGAACCTTCAGCATCACCAGCCTCTAGTTTTTTATCACCAGCAATGGCATCCAAAGCATCTTGACTAGATGTAACTTTAAATTTTAGTACATATCTAGCGCCATCTTCCAAGGAATAATTAGGAGAAAAATTAGCTGTAACCTCCACTAAACCTTCTGAACTTGTCTTGGTTTCAAAAGTTACTTGCTCGTTGCTTAATGTTTCACTGCTACCATCTTTCTCTTTAACGACACGAAACTCTGACGATCCGTTTGGTAATAGCTGGACATACTTAGAAAGAACATCCTTGATGGTCACGTGGTGGATTCCCAGTGGCAGAATCTTATCAGTAATATCTTTGAAACTGTCTTGTAACTGGTCTTCATCATTTGCAGAGAATATTTCATTTGGAATGGAGGCATTATGTTGCCTCATATAATATTGCAGACTGGTAATACTGTCGACATTGTTTGAATAACGAAATTTAATCGAATAGAAACCATCAAGTGTTGGAGCCAAGCTATATGATAGACTATTTAGATTATTATTTAATCTATCCCTAAACCACTGGGGAGCTGTTTCGATATTAGGATCTTCGTTATTGTAGTTATATATAGTGTAACCATTGGCATCGTAGACCATATTCGCAAAGCCATCTGAAAGCAAAATAACGACTTTCTTAGCATTAGATCTTGCACTTCCCATTAACTGGTTGGCCAAGGTTAATCCAGCCCCAATATTGGTCCCGGTACCAATACCTGACTCAGTACCAATGGAATTACCTCCTGCAATACTCATGTTGTATACCGCTGTTTTAGCAGCACGAGCATTGTTACTCCATCCTAAAATCGTGTTAGCATCATCCCATGGTGAAACGCCATCATAGTATTTTGTCATCCGTTCATAGGGCCAGTATGGTCTAAAAAGTCTCCATTTATTTCCATCCCAATACTGATCATTCTTTTTATTGTCAATTTTCCCACCAAATCCTACCATAGATAAACGGTTATTAGAATTGGATAGAATGGTATCAATTAAGCCCTTACGACCATTTGTTCCTTTTAGAGTATTTTTCAATGCGTCAATCCGACTGATCGTCCGTCCATCAAAAGATTGGACATCCTGATTCTGCATACTTCCTGAGAGGTCTGCTACTAAAACAACATCCAAGGGATCCGTTTGGGTTTCCGTTCCCAGTTTGGACGTGATATCCAATGACAACTCATACTTGTCATCCTGTCCCGATATCGGAGTAATTGTCTTGTGAAGGGTTGTCTGAGGTTCTATAGTAGAATCAGCATTTAACAGGCTTATCGGAGCACACAAAAAGAGAATAGCTAACAGTGTAACTAAACGGCGCGCAATAATTTGAACTTTCTTAAAATCGAAGCGAATGTTCATTTTATTCTCCTTAACTAGAATGTACTAATATTGTTACTATATCAATCTAGGACATTTACAAGATAATTGTACAATAAAGTTCACGCAGTGTCAATTAATATGATTAATTTTATATTATGTTAATTAATAAAAGAGTATGATTCTTCTTTGTCTTTCAAACTATTCTATGGTAAAATGAAAAAAGAATAAAAAAATCTCATAAAATATCAATGCATATATTTTATTCTAGAATATCCAAAATTTCATTTAAAAGTCTATTGAATTTGAATTATTATATTTTTTCAAAATTCATGAAATTTTCTGAGTAAGGTTTTTTCCGAAGTTTGCATTCTATTTTATGATTGTTAAAGGAGTTTTTATGACTTATCCGAACCTTTTAGATCGTTTCTTGACCTACGTTAAGGTCAATACGCGTTCTGATGAACACTCTACTACTACTCCAAGTACGCAAAGTCAGGTAGATTTTGCGACCAATGTTCTTATTCCTGAAATGAAACGTGTCGGTCTGCAAAACGTCTACTACCTTCCAAATGGTTTTGCTATTGGTACCTTACCAGCTAATGATCCCAGCCTTACACGCAAGATTGGCTTCATCTCCCACATGGATACTGCTGATTTTAATGCTGAGGGAGTTAATCCACAAGTCATCGAAAATTACGATGGTGGAGTTATCGACTTGGGTGATTCTGGATTTAAACTCGATCCTGTTGATTTTAAGAGTCTTGAAAAATATCTAGGCCAAACCCTCATCACAACTGATGGCACGACCTTGCTGGGTGCTGATGACAAGTCAGGGATTGCTGAGATTATGACTGCTATTGAATATCTGGCTGCTCATCCCGAAATCAAGCATTGTGAAATTCGTATTGGTTTTGGCCCTGATGAAGAAATTGGCGTTGGTGCCAATAAATTTGATGCAGATGACTTTGACGTTGACTTTGCCTATACTATTGATGGTGGTCCGCTAGGTGAACTTCAATACGAGACTTTCTCAGCAGCTGCTGCTGAGCTTCATTTCCAAGGGCGCAATGTTCATCCTGGTACTGCAAAGGGTCAAATGGTCAATGCCCTTCAGCTAGCGATTGATTTTCATAATCAACTTCCTGAGAATGACCGACCTGAACTGACAGATGGTTACCAAGGTTTCTATCATCTTATGGATGTGTCAGGTAGTGTTGAGGAGGCGCGTGCAAGCTACATCATTCGAGATTTTGAAAAGGATTCCTTTGAAGCTCGTAAAGCAGCTATGCAGTCTATTGCTGATAAGATGAATCAAGAGCTTGGGAATGATCGCGTTATACTCACTCTCACTGACCAGTACTACAATATGAAGGAAGTCATTGAGAAAGACATGACACCCGTTACCATTGCTAAAGCTGTTATGGAAGATTTAGGTATCACGCCAATTATCGAACCAATCCGTGGCGGAACAGATGGCTCTAAGATTTCCTTTATGGGAATTCCAACTCCAAATATCTTTGCTGGTGGTGAAAACATGCATGGACGTTTTGAATACGTCAGCCTTCAAACTATGGAGCGTGCGGTGGATACCATCATTGGCATTGTATCTTATAAAGACTAAAAAAGACGAGGTAGCTCAGCTACTTCGCCTTTCTTTTTATTCATTTGGTTGAGCACTTGTCTCAGACTCACTTTGCGCTTGCTTTTCTGTTGGTTTAGAAGCAGCTGTTTCACTGTCTTTCTCAGACTTAGATTGGCTATCAGTTTTACTTGCTTTTGAACGGAGTTCCTGGTTCAAGCTAATGATTTCTTTAGCTAGAGTGAGGAGGCCTTCTTTATCACTGCTTTTGGCTGCAAGTTGATCAAATAGGCCATCAACACGTTCAAAGTCAGTATCGGATCCTTTGTTATCCTCTAAGTACTTGTGAAGAGAGAGCAAGATATTATAGAGTTTTTGGTAGATAATCACCGTTTGTGGATCTTGTTCTGCTTCTTTTTCTTCTCGTTTGATAGTCGCTGCAATGCGATTTAAAAGATCCTCAAGTTGTGTTTTAGCTTCGTCAAAGTCTGCATTTTCTTTTTCTGTGGCTGCTTTGATATTGGCTGCTTCTTCAGCTAGGGATTGTTTGACACCGTCTTCTTTGACACGTGCTAGGAGTTGAGCAGCTTTAGTTAGGAGAGCATCCACTTCTTCCTTCTTAACATGGCTAACCCGCTCTTCTGGCATAAAATCACCGTAGAGTTCTTTTAGGAATTCATAGATGGCTGTCTTAGCAGTTTGACTATCTACTTTTTCCGTATCTAGAATAGTCTTACCAACTTTTGTAGAAACGGGTTCTTCTTTGAGAGCTTCTTCTACTTCTAGCTTAGTTTGGTAAATAGTTGGGAATAGCTTGTTCAAGTCGGTTGCTTTGAGGAAAGATTGTGACTGGTAAAGTTCCCATGTCAACTTGGCAACACGGTTACGTAGTTCTTCTCTGAGTCGGCCATCAGATACATGTTCGTAGAAGTACTTGATGTACTCTACTGTTGTGACTCCTGTCCGATCGCGGAAATCTTGCAAGGCTTGAAGTTTCGCTTCCATCGCATCCAACTCTGTATCATCTTGTGCTAACTTCGCATCCTGCAAATGTAGCAAGAGATCCTTCTTAGGCAAACCATAAGCATCTGTATCCAGTGTATTGATCTTATCTACTAGGGCTTGGTACTTCTTATCTAAAGGTGAAATTTCAACCGGTGCCACACTTTGATCCACATGGATATACTGTTTATCAAAGAGATCCAAGGCTGCTAGATATCCAGCAGTTGAGTTTGTTGCCAGTTTTTTCATATTCTCGGTGAATTGCCCCAAAGCAAGTTCAACACGTCTCTGCATGATTGGCTGGTCTTTGTAGAGACTTCTGCTATCTGCTAAAAGTTGATCCACCTTAGATAGAACTGTTTGTTCATCAAATGCTCCAGGTTGATAGGTCGATTGTAGGGCCGGAATCTTATTTTTCAAAGCTACTTCATAGCCCTTAGTTTGAACCTTGATGTAGTGATTGTGGTCGCCATGAGGAATCACAAAACTACCACTTTCTACCTGTAAACTATAAGGAGACACTCCATCACGTAGGGCAGTCGTATACAGTTCATTTAGGAAATCCAGTTCTGGATTCCCAGTTTGGAGAGGAATACGAACATGTTCTTTTCGAACAGCATAGGGATGGATATGGGTTGGATCATAGGCTTGATCCGGATTTCCAAAGACAAAGAATCCATTTGAAATGCGAATCGCTTCGAGCGGAATCCCGTAGGTCTGTGAGATATACTTGATTTTTTCTTCATCGCTAGCATCTCTTGAGAAACTTTCCACAGTCTTTGCCAGTGGTTGAACGTGCTGAGACTGATGATTTTGTTTCAAGTGGTTTTGGGCAGCTTTAATTTGAGCATCAGTCAAGTCCTTCTTAAAGAAATAATGAGCGTGATCTCCATGAGAAACTACAAACCCTTGCTCATCTTCACTAATAACACGGTCAGCTGCAAAACCATGATCATGTTCTTCACCGTGATGGTGGTCATGCTCCTCTCCATCATGGTCATGGTCTTCATGGTTGGTATCCTGACTTCCATGGTTACCATCTTGGTCATGAGGATGATCTGGTTGAGCTGGATGTTCTGTTGGTTTGCTTGGATTTTCCAAAGGTGTTGGCTTCCCACTGTCGCTAGATAAAGGAATCATACGCGCAATCTTTTCTTCCAAGGCAGAAAGTTTTGTATATGGGATGAAATGATAGTGATTTCCGTGTGGAATCGCTACGCCACTTGGTGTTCTGCTTGAAATCTTAGCAGGGTCAAAAATCAAGCCATCTGATTCAGCATAACGTTGACTCCTTGGAAGAGCATAGAGTTGCTGCAATAGACTCTGTAAGCTCTCTTCTGGATTGCTTGGTCTTTCAGCCTGTTGACTTGGGTTGGTAGTTTGACCAGTTTCGTTTGGACTAGGACGATAGTCCGTCACAGTCGGTTGTTTTCTAGTTCCAGAAAGGTAGGCTTGGGCAGCAGCCAATTCACTAGCAGACAAGGAGCTCTTTGGAATGTAGTGGTAATGTCCAACGTGAGGTACGATATAAGCATCACCAGTATCTTCTATAATATCAGATGGGTTAAAGATGTAGCCATCATCTGTAGTATAACGACCTTGCGATTGAGCAAGCGCCACCGCACTGTTAGAAGTTGGTGCATCATGAGTATGACCTTGTTTTTGACGCTCAATTTCCTCCTTCGTACGAATATTATCAGCATGAGCCACATCTTTAAGGTAGACATAATACTTGCCATCCACCTTGATAATGTAGCCACCTTTATTTCATTGACAATGTCAGCATCTTTCAGTTGATAATTGGCATCTTTCATCAACAGTTCTTCACTGAAAATCGCGTCAAAAGGAACTTTACCATTGAAATAATGGAAATGATCACCGTGTGAAGTCACATAACCTTGATCGGTAATTTTCACAACAATTTGTTCTGCCTGAGTATCTTCTTTTTTGCTAACTTGATCTGGTGTTTGGGTCTCTGTTTTTTGAGAGTCTTGCTTCCCATCGACATAAGACACACGGTTATTATCTTTGTTTCCTTTCACCTGGTGTTGGTTCAATGCATAGATGCAAAGACTTAGGGAAAGGACAAGAGCCGATCCTGCTACAAGGTATTTCTTCTTCATTTTCATTATCTCCTCATTTTAATTCTTCTGCAAGAACATTCATGTTTTCTTCTAGATTTTCTAAGTAAGTTTTGTCATTTTCAGGATCTGCTTCCAAAGGATTGAGTGTCTTTAGGTTAACTCCTGTTGATTTTACCAAGGTCTCAGCGACTTTAGAAGAGGCATTGCTCTCAGTAAAGATGGTTTTGACCTTATAGGTTTTGACAAATTCTTGGATTTCTGTTAGTTGTCTCGGACTTGGCTCTTGTTCAGGAGAGATACCAGCAATTCCAAGCTGTTTCAATCCAAACCGTTTAGCAAGGTAAGAAAAGGCTGTGTGTTGTGTAACAAAAGTCTTTTGGCTCGCTTTTTCAAAAATAGGCTGGTACTTCTTAGTCAATTCTTGGGCTTTAGTAATAAAGTTTTTAGCATTATTTTGATACGTTTCCTTATTAGCACTATCAATCTCCGAAAGTTTGTCAGCGATAATCTGAGCTTCTTCACCTGCTTTTTCTGGATCTAACCAAGTGTGAGGGTCATAGAGTGTTTTTTCATCAATACCGTCACCAGCTTCTACATCTTCTAAGCCCGGTACACGCTCCAACGTCATCCCTTCAGAAGCTTCTAAAACTTTAACTTTTGAGTTTTTCAAGTTAGGATCCAAACTTCCCGCCCAAGATTCGAGCGTATGAGAATGGTAGACAAAGACATCCGCGTCATAAATGGCAGCAATGTCATTTGCTGACGGTTCAAAGGAGTGAATTCCACTACTAGACTGAATCATCCGTACATCATTCAAGTCCCCCGATACCTCTTTGACCATGGCATAGATTGGATAAAAACTTGTGACAATCTTCATTCCTTTTGCTTCTTGTTTTTCTTTTTGACTACATGCTCCTAAGACAAGAACCAAGAGACCTGTCATTAATAATAGAAATGTTCTTTTTTTCATCGTTACTCCTTAACTAGTATTTAACCATTTAATTAACTAGTAAATAGTTTATCTTTATTTACACTATATGTCAAGATATTTTACATATTTTCATGAAAAAAATGAGAACTAGAACTTACATTCTGTTCTCATTTTCGATTTTAACTTTTCTAGTTCTCCTATCCTGTTTTTAGGATCTAGAAAATACTACTACCTTTACTTGCTCTCCTTTAATAAAGCCAACAACTTTTCAGCTTCAGCCATAATGGTATTGTTATCCTGAGCACCAAATAGCAGGTTATTTTTTAAGCCAGTGAGAGTTTCTTTGGCATTGGACTTGATAATGGGGTCTTGGATCTTTGCAAGTAGCTCTTCAGCCTCTCTCAACTTCGCTTCAACCTTTTCAGTCTCGACCTGAGGTTCTTCTGGTTCCTCTGGTGATTCTTCTTCCGGCTCCTCAGTTGGTTTTGGAGATTCTGGTTTCTCACTTTGAGGTTTCTCTTCGCGAGGTTTTTCTTCCTCAGGTTTTTCTGTACGAGGTTTCTCCTCTGATGGTTTTTCCGTTTGATTGGTATCAGCTTGACCATTTTGGTTTCTTTGAACATGGTCACTTGCATTGCCCCAACCACTATCTGAATGCGGACGTTCGTTTGGATGTTCGACATAGTACTTGACAGTCGCAAAGAGATCTTCTAGACTATACCCCTTAGGTGCCTCATAAAGTCCTTCGTCAAACCACTCGAATTTGATGTTATGGTAATGATCATAATGAGGAATGATTAAACTACCGTTTTTAACTTCCACGGTATGTTGGAGATTGTAAGGCATACGATCAAGCGGCACCTTCTTAGCTGCTTTCACGCGGTTGTAGATAGCTTCTGCTCCTTTAGCCTCCGTATTTCCTGGATTCTGATGGTCTGTTGAAGGAGGAGTCAAACCTTTCTCTTTAGCATAAGCCTGGGCTGCCGCTCTTTCGGCTTCAGACAAACTATCTTTCTTAATCCAATGACTATGGGTCATATGTGGAGCTACATAGGCATCCCCCTCATCACTGGTGATATCACGAGGATCAAAGATATAGCCATCTTCTGTTGTATACTTGCCTGCCAACTTGGCTACCTGAATCTCATCATCAGTGTAGGCAATTTGCGCATTTGGTTTTCCTAAACGTTCTGGATGACGAATCGGTGCTAGAAAGGCCAAGATATCATCCACCAACTTGACTTTATCACTGCTTTCATCATTTAAACGTTCCAACAGTTTATCCAAAGCGTCAAAATCAGCTTGGCGCCCTTTATTATCAAGTAAGTCCTGATGAATTCTTGCTAGTAAATCATAAGCCTTATTGTAAAATCCTCGATCATCAGATGGGAGATTGGTTTTCTTAGCTCCGAGTTTATGAGACAAACTTTCTTGCTTGGCTAGTTTACTATCAATTGCTGCTGCTGTTTCTGCTGAAAGCTTCTTGGCAGGAATATAACGTGAGGTTCCATTCTCCTCAAAGACATAGCCGTCAGCTACTTTTCGAATAGCCTGTTTAACTAATTTTTCGTCAATTGGATTGCTTGGAGTTGGTTGAGGAGTTGGTGCAGGTTGCGGGCTTGGACTAGGTTCCGGAGTCGGTTGTGGACTTGGTTGTTCTGGTCTTGAATCCGGCACCCTATGGTTCGAACTGTACTGTAGAGGAATAATACGAGCGATTCGTTCTTCCAATTCAGACATCTGTGAATAAGGGATGAAATGGTAATGGTTCCCATGAGGCACAGCAACTCCTCTAGCTGTTCGACTTGTAATCTGTGCTGGGTCGAAGACAAGACCATCAGATTCTACGTGTCGTTGGCTGAGCGGCAAGGCGTAAAGTTGTTTCAGAAGGCTATCAATATCCTCATCACTCTGACTTGCTTGGTTATCGTCGCTACTGTTGTTAGATGTGTTCGTGTTCGTATAGCCACTGCCTTGGTTATTATAGGATGGGCTCCATCTATCTACATCGCTGCTAGCACTGTTGTTATTGGTACGGCGATAAGTAGGCGCCTTTGATTGGCCACTTCTACCAGATAGGAAGGCTTCTGCAGCAGCCAATTCGCTGGCTGATAACTCATTCTTAGGAATGTAATGGAAATGGTCACCATGAGGAACGATATAAGCATCACCAGTATCTTCAATGATATCAGAAGCATTAAAGATATAACCATCATCTGTGGTGTAGCGTCCCTGTGAACGTGCCAAGGCTACAGCACCATCGTTTGCTGAAGTTCCTCTTTCACGATGCTGACTATGTTCTTGTTTTTGCCGATTGATTTCTTCTTTTGTACGGACATTATCC
>NZ_KV822038.1:397716-412421 GCF_001815805.1 Streptococcus sp. HMSC072D05 | reverse complement strand
CATGGGTTGCATCCTTAAGGTAAACATAGTATTTTCCATCTACCTTGATAACATAACCGCCCTTGATTTCACTGACAATATCCTCGTCCTTGAGCTGGTAGTTTGGATCCTTCATCAGCAACTCTTCACTGATGATGGCATCATAAGGGACCTTCCCATTGTAATAATGATAGTGGTCGCCATGCGAAGTGACATAGCCTTGGTCTGTTATCTTGATGACGATTTGCTCCGCGTTAATGCCTTCTTTTTTGCTGACCTCATCAGGAGTCAAATTCTCCGTTTTTTGTGCCGCCTGTTTTCCATCTATATAGGAAACACGATTATTTTCTTTGACTGTTCTAGCTTGATACAGTCCCAACTCGTAAGAACAGACACTTAAAATTAAAGCTGCCGCAGAACCAGCAAGGTATTTTTTATTAATTTTCATTGAAACTCACTTTCTTTTTTGATATTTCTATTTGCAATTCATTTCTAAATTGCAGAAACTCCTCTCTATTAATTAACTGGTTAATAGTTTACTCCTAAATTTGCAACTTGTCAAGAATTTTATGAACCAGTTAAGTATTTTTTTATTCTTCACCGCTACTTTCTCTAGAATGGACTTTATATAAAAAAGATTTTCTTGAAAATTCTTTAAAAAAGCCCCTGCAACTGAGTTGCAAGGACTTTTCGATTAATCAAAATTAACGTATTCTTTTTGAAGTTCAAGGACTTCTTCCATTGTTGAGCATTCTGTAAGGGCACGGTTTGCGTACTCTTCCATCTTAGCTGTATCCAATTTCTTCATCAAGCTACGCGTACGAAGTACAGATGTTGCTGACATAGAGAACTCATCCAAGCCCATTCCGACAAGAAGTGGAACAGCTTGTTGATCACCAGCCATCTCACCACACATTCCAGCCCATTTCCCTTCAGCGTGAGCTGCTTTGATCACATTGTTGATCAAGCGTAGGATTGATGGGTTGTATGGTTGGTAAAGGTATGAAACTTGTTCGTTCATACGGTCTGCTGCCATTGTGTATTGGATCAAGTCGTTTGTACCAATTGAGAAGAAGTCAACTTCTTTAGCAAATTGATCTGCAAGCATGGCTGCTGCTGGGATTTCGATCATGATACCAACTTGGATATTATCCGCAACTGCAACACCTTCAGCAAGAAGGTTTGCTTTTTCTTCGTCAAAGACTGCTTTCGCTGCACGGAATTCTTTCAAGAGCGCAACCATTGGGAACATGATACGCAATTGACCGTGAACAGACGCACGAAGAAGGGCACGGATTTGTGTGCGGAACATAGCATCTCCAGTCTCAGAGATAGAGATACGAAGGGCACGGAATCCAAGGAATGGGTTCATTTCGTGAGGCATATCGAAGTAAGGAAGTTCCTTATCTCCACCGATATCCATTGTACGAACGACAACAGGTTTACCGTTCATTCCTTCAAGTACAGCCTTGTAAGCTTCGTATTGCTCGTCTTCTGTTGGGAAGTCTTGAGAATCCATGTACAAGAACTCTGTACGGTAAAGACCAACAGCTTCAGCACCGTTGTCATTGACACCTTCAACGTCTTTTGGAGTACCGATGTTGGCAGCCAATTCAAAGTGTTTGCCATCAGCAGTTACTGTTTTAGCATCTTTCAAGAGAGCCCATTCAGCTTTTTGTTTCGCATAAGCTTCACCAGCAGCCTTGAATTCAGCCGCTTGCTCATCAGTTGGATTGATAATAACCTCACCTGTGATACCGTTAACGGCAAGAATATCACCGTCTTTAACGATTTCAGTGATGTTGTTTGTTCCCAATACTGCTGCAATTTCAAGTGTACGCGCCATGATAGCAGAGTGGCTTGTACGTCCACCAATGTTGGTTACAAAAGCTTTTACAAAGTTTTTGTCCAATTGAGCTGTATCTGAAGGAGTCAAGTCATGCGCAATCACAATCACTTCTTCATTGATAGAAGCTGGGTTTGGCAATTTTTTACCAAGGAGGTTGGCCAATACACGTTTTGTCACGTCGCGGATATCCGCAGCGCGTTCTTGCATGTATGGGTTGTCTTCCATGCCTTCAAAGATAGTGATAAACATGTCTGTTACTTCTTTCAGACCTGCTTCTGCATTCACTTTCTTCGCACGGATTGTTTCCTTGATTTGGCTGATCATTTCTGGGTCAGCAAGAACCATTAAGTGAGCGTCAAAAACTTGAGCTGCTTCTTCACCGAGCGTACCTACTGCTTTCTCGCGAATAACAGAAAGCTCGTCTTGTGATGCCTGTAGAGCGGCATCAAGGCGAGCTTCTTCTGCGTTTGTATCTTCGACTGTAATAGTCTCAAATGACAAATCCGGTTGAACGAGTAGATATGCTTTTGCAACTGCAACACCGTCAGATGCTGCGATTCCTTTAAGCATTTCTGTCATTTTCCTTATGCCAATCCTTCTTTTTCCATAGTTTCAGTGATAGCAGCGATTGCGTCGTCAGCATCTGCACCTTCAGCTGAAATTGTAACGTCAGCACCTTGGCCAACACCAAGACTCATAACACCCATGATAGATTTAAGATTTACTGATTTACCTTTGTATTCAAGAGTGATATCTGAAGCAAATTTGCTAGCTGTTTGAACCAACAATGTTGCTGGACGCGCGTGAATACCTGTTTCTGCCACTACGTGGAAATCTTTAGAAGCCATAGTTTGACTCTCCTTTAGTTATTTCTTTTTTGAGTTATATGTGATAACCCTTACAAGACTGTATTATATCACCTTCTAGATAATTTTTCAAGTATTTTATGGACTTTTACTGAAAATGAAATTACTTCTTTTTCTATTAAATGAGCACTCTAGTAACTAAATAGCATATCTAAACACTAATTGTTCAAAGAATGTCATCATCAAAATTCAATTTTCAAAGCTATTTTCCCTTAATACCAATCAGAGGACAATCCTAGTAAATAATGAAATAATACTATTTAACTATAATTAATATAACTCAGTAAATCCATTATTTGAAAAGACTTCATCAAATCCTGAAATTCTAAAACCTACTCTTACCATCAACAGTAGAGAATTTATCCAATTTGCTACTTAAAGTAAAATAAGTTTGTAGCCCCTAACAGTAAAAAGGTAGATATATCTAAGTGGTATAAGTAGAACTAAAACTTTGATTGATTCCATTCAAATAAAGTATCCAACCAATCAAAAACGACATTATGGGCGAGTCTTAGATTATTGACTTGGCAATGAGCGTCCGCACCACTTTCCGCCTCAAATACTTGAAGTTTAGTTTGTTGATTTTTAGATTTAAGTTCTTCATAAATCACCTTAGTTTGATGCTGCAGTTCAGCACCCTCACCCTTTCCCATGATAAAAAGGCATGGGCATTGAATTTTTTGGTAATCCACAATCTTTGCATGGTTAAATACATCATCAATAGCACTCTTAAAATCAGAAGTACCAAACTGCCATGCATACTTTTTAAGATTTAAATTTGCTGATTCATTCCAATTTCCAGCTAATTTTAAAATGGCATTTATTAACCAACTAGGTGCTTTCAAACTTGATCCAAATTCTTTTCTGAAAAGTTCTGCAACGTCGTAAATAGGGGTACTAGCAATCCAAGCATGAATTCTTGGATCCTTTTCGACAGCTTGTGCAGTAAAATATCCCCCTCCGCTGACACCATAAATAGCTAAATAATTTAGTTTAGGATTTCTATTTTCCAACCAGTCTATGCATAATGAAATTGGAATAGAAGCATCCACATCAAAGACCAGCCCTCTACTAGGATTGCTCCCTTGACCAGGAAGATCAACCATTAAAACATTATAATTTCGTATCCATCCAGGATATCCTGCAAAGTAAAATAAATCTTCGCGATAAGTATCACCTCCACCAATCATGATTATCGTTGGGCAATTATCGTCGCTATGAAGATAATAACCAGGCAAGTAAGAACCCTGATAGGGAATAGTTAATTTTTCAATCGGTGCACCTAGTGAATGAATTGCACTAGAAAACACCTTCTCCATTTGACGAACGGTCGGTAAATACTCTTCAGAAAATGGATCGGTAAATTGGATTGCCGAGCGAAGTGAGTAGGTCTGTGCAAGATAATACTGCGCCTTTGTTTGTTCACTCAATCCTGAATTACTTGCTTCTTGTTCAAGGTAGTTTACATGCGATAAAAATACATTTTTCCAGTCATCAGGCTTTGGTGAGTTCCCCAATCTTTGAGCAAGATAATAAAGCTCTCCATGAGAGAAACCAAAAATTTCACCGATTCCTAACAACCAATTGAAGAAAAAATCCGTATCACCATTCTTAAAAAATATTTGAGTCGATTGCCGTTTTAAAATAACATCATTTTCTTTCACCACGCGCCTCCTAATTCTGTGTTCTTTCATTCATTTAATCTAATTATAATCTGATAACATTCTCTATCAAACAAAAGCATTCAGATATCCATTTTTTAATCTTATAATCACAGATAGTGTATCACATAAAATGAACTTTTTCAAACATTGTATTTATATACTCCTTATGAAAGGATACGAAACTCATAAGTATCCTATATAAAATTAACCAATGATCCATTTTTATGAATACATCATAATCTGTCATTTCCACTTTGGTTATATTTTAGATATTCTAATACAAAATATTGGGACATCTTGTGTAGAAAATTTCTTTTTTTCGTAAATATTACAGTTTCTATTTTATTAAAGTATTGTCTCAGCTAGACTTATTCCTGTTCTTACGATTTTTGCTATTTTCTTCGTTTTCCTTTCTGATAACTTGCTGAAAATCTTCTATTTATCTTACCAATATACAGTATATAGTTTTTTTGTTTTGATAAACTTTGATAGTTCAATGAAAACCCAATTTTACACTCTGACAAAACACTATATCTTGTGCTTTGTTTTTGAAACTGTAACTTTTTAGCACAAGATTTAGTTTAAAAAGTTTGACAAAGTTTTTTTTTCTGATATACTAAGAAAGTAATCTATTTTGAAAGAGGAGTTACGAAAATGGTAACCGTTTATTCTAAAAACAACTGTGTCCAATGTAAGATGACCAAGCGTTTCTTGGACAGCAACAATGTCGCTTATCGTGAGATCAATCTCGACGAGCAACCAGAGTACATCGATCAAGTTAAAGAGCTCGGTTTCAGCGCAGCTCCTGTTATCCAAACACCAACTGAAGTCTTTTCAGGCTTCCAACCAGGAAAACTGAAACAATTAGCATAATCTTAGTACATCATCCAGAAGAGATTGCTTCTAGGGCTAACTTAGAGGCCTTTCTTTTGTAATTAGATAAAGGAAATTTTATGGGATTAAAACATCTTGAGGACGTAACTTACTTCCGTCTCAATAACGAAATCAACCGTCCTGTCAATGGACAAATCATGCTTCATAAAGATAAGGAAGCCTTGGATGCCTTCTTTAAAGAAAATGTAGTTCCAAATACCATGGTTTTTGATTCAATTACTGATAAAATCAACTACCTTATTGAACATAACTACATCGAAACTGCATTTCTCAAGAAATACCGTCCAGAGTTTTTGGAAGAATTGCATCAATTTATCAAGGACCAAAACTTCCAATTCAAATCATTCATGGCTGCCTATAAGTTTTACAACCAGTATGCCTTGAAGACTAATGACGGTGAATATTACCTTGAAAGTATGGAAGACCGTGTCTTCTTTAACGCGCTTTATTTTGCTGACGGGGATGAAGCGATTGCGACTGATATTGCCAATGAAATCATCCACCAACGCTATCAACCAGCTACTCCTTCCTTCTTGAATGCTGGTCGTGCTCGTCGTGGAGAGTTGGTATCTTGTTTCTTGATTCAAGTAACTGATGACATGAACTCTATCGGACGTTCCATCAACTCAGCTCTCCAACTTTCACGTATCGGTGGTGGTGTGGGAATTTCCCTCAGCAACCTTCGTGAAGCTGGAGCTCCTATCAAAGGTTATGAAGGTGCTGCTTCTGGTGTCGTACCAGTTATGAAGCTTTTTGAAGACAGTTTCTCTTACTCAAACCAACTCGGGCAACGTCAAGGTGCTGGGGTTGTCTACCTCAACGTCTTTCACCCAGATATCATCGCTTTCCTTTCAACCAAGAAAGAAAATGCCGATGAAAAAGTTCGTGTTAAGACCCTCTCACTTGGAGTTGTGGTCCCAGATAAATTCTACGAATTGGCTCGTAAAAATGAAGAAATGTACCTCTTCAGCCCATACTCTGTAGAGCTTGAGTATGGTGTACCGTTCAACTACATCGACATCACTGAAAAATACGATGAATTGGTCGCAAATCCAAATATCCGCAAGACAAAAATCAAGGCGCGTGATTTGGAAACTGAAATCTCTAAATTGCAACAAGAATCTGGTTACCCTTATGTCGTCAACATTGATACGGCTAACCGTGCAAATCCAGTAGATGGAAAGATTATCATGAGTAACTTGTGTTCTGAGATTCTTCAGGTCCAAGAACCAAGCTTGATCAACGATGCTCAAGAATTCCTTCAAATGGGAACAGACGTTTCATGTAACCTTGGATCAACAAACGTTGTCAACATGATGACTTCACCTGACTTTGGTCGTTCTATTCGCGCTATGGTTCGTGCCCTTACTTTCGTTACAGATAGTTCACACATCGTAGCCGTCCCTACTATCGACCACGGAAATAGCTTGGCTCACACCTTTGGTCTTGGTGCCATGGGACTTCACAGTTACCTTGCGCAACAACTGATCGAATATGGATCACCTGAGTCAATTGAATTTACAAGCATCTACTTTATGCTTATGAACTACTGGACCTTGGTTGAGTCAAACAATATTGCGCGCGAACGTGGTATCACCTTCCACAACTTTGAAAAATCAGACTATGCTAACGGAAGCTACTTTGACAAGTATGTGACAGGCGAGTTTGTTCCAAAATCAGACCGTGTTAAAGAACTCTTCAAAGATGTCTTTATTCCAAGTGCTGCTGATTGGGCTGAACTTCGCGAAAAGGTTCAAGCAGATGGTCTTTATCACCAAAACCGCCTTGCTGTAGCTCCAAATGGTTCTATCAGTTACATCAACGACGTTTCTGCATCTATCCACCCGATTACACAACGTATCGAAGAACGCCAAGAGAAGAAAATCGGTAAAATCTACTATCCAGCTGCAGGCTTGTCAACAGATACTATCCCTTACTACACTTCTGCATATGACATGGATATGCGTAAGGTGATTGATGTTTACGCTGCTGCTACTGAACACGTGGACCAAGGGCTTTCACTCACTCTCTTCATGCGTAGTGACATTCCAAAAGGTCTTTACGAATGGAAGAAAGAAAATAAACAAACGACACGTGACTTGTCAATCCTTCGTAACTATGCCTTTAACAAGGGTATCAAGTCTATCTACTATGTCCGTACCTTTACAGACGACGGTGGAGAGGTCGGTGCGAACCAATGTGAGAGCTGTGTGATTTAATTTTCATCTGAGGCAACCACATTTTCTCAGACTACTGATTAAGTTACCCGCCAGACAAAATTTGATAAGTATCTTAAATACTAGGAAAAATGAAAAGTCGGTCTTCCGACTTTTTGTGCGATACTCTTCTCAGACTATGATAAACTAGAGATGATTCGACAATCGCATTATTACATACAGAAAGAGATTTCAAATGGAAACTTACTACAAAGCCATTAACTGGAATGCCATCGAAGATGTCATCGACAAATCAACTTGGGAAAAGCTGACGGAGCAATTCTGGCTCGATACGCGTATCCCCTTGTCAAATGACCTAGATGACTGGAGAAAACTATCAAACAAGGAAAAAGACTTAGTAGGAAAAGTCTTTGGTGGTTTGACCCTTCTTGATACCATGCAATCTGAAACAGGGGTCCAGGCTCTTCGCGCAGACATCCGTACACCGCATGAGGAAGCTGTTTTTAACAACATCCAATTTATGGAATCTGTCCATGCTAAATCTTATTCATCAATCTTTTCAACCTTGAATACCAAGGCTGAAATTGAAGAAATCTTTGAATGGACCAACACTAATCCCTACCTACAAAGAAAAGCAGAAATTATCAATGAAATCTACCTCAATGGTAGCCCCCTTGAAAAGAAGGTTGCCAGCGTTTTCCTTGAAACCTTCCTCTTCTACTCTGGTTTCTTTACACCACTTTACTATCTCGGTAATAACAAACTTGCCAATGTTGCGGAAATCATCAAACTGATCATCCGTGATGAGTCTGTGCATGGAACCTACATTGGTTACAAGTTCCAACTTGGTTTTAATGAACTACCTGAAGAAGAGCAAGAAAAACTCAAAGAATGGATGTACGACCTACTCTATACCCTTTATGAGAATGAAGAAGGTTACACTGAAAGTCTCTATGATGGTGTTGGTTGGACTGAGGAAGTTAAAACCTTCCTTCGTTACAATGCCAATAAGGCTCTTATGAACCTAGGACAAGATCCACTCTTCCCAGATTCAGCTGATGATGTCAACCCAATCGTTATGAACGGTATTTCAACAGGAACTTCTAACCACGACTTCTTCTCTCAAGTCGGAAATGGTTACCTCCTTGGTGAAGTTGAAGCCATGCAAGACGAGGATTACAACTACGGTTTAGACTAATTTGGCTAATCATTCAAAATATCATGGTTTGTTTAAAACAACCATGATATTTTTGTTTTTGTTTTATTTTGTTTTTTTCTATTTGATTGATTGAGCGTTTTATGGTAAGATAATAATAGTAGAAATCGAGGTGATAAGGATGCTAAAGCAAGAAAAACTAGATAGTATTCTAGAAGCAGTAAACACAAAAGGCACTATTACTGTAAAAGAGATTATGGAGAGTCTTGATGTGTCAGATATGACAGCTCGTCGCTACTTACAAGAATTGGCAGATAAGGATTTGCTGGTTCGTGTGCACGGTGGCGCTGAAAAACTTCGTACAGGTTCTCTCTTAAACAACGAACGCTCAAACGTCGAAAAACAAGGTTTGCAGATTGCTGAAAAACAAGAAATTAGCCGTTTTGCAGGTCATTTGATTGACGAAGGTGAAACTATTTTTATCGGGCCAGGAACAACCTTAGAATGTTTTGCTCGTGAGCTCCCTATTGATAACATTCGTGTCGTAACAAACAGTCTTCCTGTTTTTCTCATCCTAAACGAACGAAAACTAACAGATTTGATCTTGATTGGTGGAAATTATCGCTCTATCACTGGTGCTTTTGTAGGGACACTTACCTTGCAGGATTTGACCAATCTCCAGTTTTCTAAAGCTTTTGTAAGCTGTAATGGTATTAAGGATAAGGCAATTGCTACTTTCAGTGAAGAAGAGGGCGAGGTACAACGAATCGCCTTGAACAATGCCAATAAAAAATACTTACTGGCAGACCACAGTAAGTTTAATAAGTTTGATTTTTACAATTTCTACAATATCTCAGAAATTGATACCATCGTTTCAGATTCCAAACTGAGTCAGGAGACATTTGAAGAGCTGTCGAAACAAACAACCATTCTTTTATCAAAACCATAAAAATTCCCCTGCCTTTTGGCGGGGAATTTTTGTTGAATTTTATTCAATAAGTTGGGTCTCAGCTAGTTTCTTGTACCAGTGAGCTGATTTCTTAGGATAACGCTCCTGGGTTTCAAAATCAACATAGAAGAGGCCGTAACGCTTTTCGTAGCCGTTTGACCAAGAGAAGACATCCATCAATGACCAGATGAAGTATCCTTTGACGTTTGCACCATCATCAATAGCATCAGATAATACTTCCAAGTGTTGTTTCACATAATCAATACGACCATCATCGTAAACAGTGTTATCCACAAACTCATCTTTATAGCCGAGGCCATTTTCAGTGATGTAAATCTTCTTGTAGTTAGGATAATCTTTCTTCACGCGCATAATTTGGTCATACAAACCTTGAGGGTAGATAATCCAATCCCAATCCGTACGTGGTACATAATCAGGAGCTACACGACGACCAACGCCTTTGATTTGGTATTTAGAGCTTCCTTTCTCACCCTTCCCATTGTGGATGATTTCAGTTTCTCCATCAAAGGCTTCCATCCAGTCACTCATATAGTAATTGATTCCAAGGAAATCATTCAAGTCTTTTGCAGCTTCTAATACTTCGAAATCTTCTTCACGAAGATCTAAGCTACCACCATTGGCAGCCAAGATAGCCTCTACCCCTGCCAGGGTCTTTTCAGAGTAGTGACCCAGATAAGTTGCATCCAAGATAAATTTATTATGGATAATGTCCTCCAACTCTGCCGCAATAACATCTGCAGGATTTTCAGGATCAAGTGGGTACTTGGTTGGGAGAGCGTGCACGACACCAATTTCCCCTTTATAGCCTTTCTCTTTGTACAATTTTACCGCGCGTGCATGAGACACCATCATATTGTGGTGCGATTGGAAAACTTTGGCAAGATCGTACTGGATACCTGGAGGGAATTTCCCAACCAAATACTGACCATCTCCTATCGGCCCAATTTCATTAAAGGTTGTCCAAAAGTTAACTTCAGGAAATTCTTCAAAACAGAAAGCCGCGTAGTCTACAAAGTGTTCAATGTTTTCACGGTTTAAGAAGTCTCCATTTGAATGTAGAGCTTCTGGCGTATCAAAGTGATGAAGAGTTACAAAGGGCTCAACATGACGTTTGTGGCACTCTGCAAATAGATTATGATAGAACTCAACCCCCTTGTCATTAACTTTCCCATAACCAGTTGGAAAGATACGTGACCAAGCGATTGAGATACGGATACCATTGACACCATACTCTTCTGCAAGTTTGAGGTCTACTGGGTATTTGTGATAGAAATCACTGGCTGGTTCAGCAGTGTACCAGTAGTTATCTTCAAGATATTTATCCCACGCTACTGGTCCTTTACCATCAGTATGTGTAGCACCTTCTGCTTGATAGGCAGCTGTTGCGCCACCGAAAATAAAGTCTTTTGGAAGTGTTTTTGTCATTTGATTCACCTTTCAAGAAATAGAAATGAGATGGGGATATAGTTGGGAGGAATTACTCCATCTCACTTCTTCGCTCTTTACCTTTTATTCTTCGAACTGCTCTTGAACAAAGGCAAGAGCGCCTTTTCCATCGCGAGTCAGTTTAATGTATTGGCCACCTTCTGTCTTGGCAAGTTTGATACCAAGTTTGTCAGTTTCGGCCTTCATGTCTTCAAAGTTTGAAGCAACTTGAGGAGCAAGGATAACCAGATCAAACTCAGGCAACATTTCACGGTGAGCACCATAGCCACCAGCTGCTGCTTTAACAGGAACCTTGTACTCCGCAGCTGCTTTGTTTAGAGCATTTGCAAGGAGACCACTTGTACCTCCGCCTGCACAGAGAACGAGAACATTGGTTTCTTCAGTAATTGTGTTTTGCGCTGCTTCTACACCAGCTTTTTCAAGAATCGCATCTGCTTTAGCAGTATTGAAGTTTGCAGCTACTTTTTCTTTTAATTCATCATTGGCTTTACCAGAACGTTCTTCTTCAAGGATTTGTTCATCATAAACCTTGAGGAATGGATAGTAAATAGCTACGTCAACAAGAATTAACAAAGCAGCAAGTACAAATGACAAGAATTGGAAGTTTGTACCGAGAACAATACCGAGCGGACCTGGTGTTGTCCAAGGAAGGTTGGCAGTAAATGAGTTCATGCCAAGCGTTTCAATAAAGAATTTAAAGATCCAAACGTTGGCAATTGGCGCAAAGATAAATGGAATAAAGAAGATTGGATTCAATACAAGTGGTGCACCAAACAAGATTGGTTCATTTACACCAAAGAAAGT
Organism: Streptococcus sp. HMSC072D05; assembly: GCF_001815805.1. GTDB lineage: Bacteria > Bacillota > Bacilli > Lactobacillales > Streptococcaceae > Streptococcus. The sequence continues at coordinate 400,616 of NZ_KV822038.1, read as the reverse complement.
TGGAACTACTGAAGCACGTCCGATTGCACGGTTTCGTTTTGATTTGGTCAACCACATGAACATGAATGGAACAACCAGTGTCGCACCAGTACCACCCATGGTAACGATAAACATTTGTGTACCAGAAGTAAGAATCTTGTCAGCGTGCATACCTTGTTGGAGAAGGTTCAAGTTGACTTCGGCATTTGCATAGGTAATAGCTGCGATTGCTGGTTCAACGATAGATGGTCCATGGATACCCACAAACCAGAAGAAGGCAAAGGCCCCAAAGATAATGGTAATACCCAGATAGCCATCCGCGGCTGAGAATAATGGTGCAAAGAATTTACCGATTGATTCTGCTACACTGGCTCCAACAAAATGACGAGCTAGTAAATCAAGAACATATAGAGAAACAACTGAAAGAGTGAATGGAATCACATCTTTAAAAACTTGTGAGATATTTGGTGGAACTTCGTCAGGCATACGAATAGTTACGTTGTTCTTAACACAAACCTTATAGATGGCTACAGTAACAAAGGCAGCAAGGAAGGCTGAAAGCAAACCTTTTGTCCCCAAGAATCCAGTAGCTAGACCATTTTCGATAGGATCAGCTGCCAACATCAACAAACCAACAATTGCTGCCAAAAGTGTTGACATATAGTTGATTTGATTGGTTTTTTCCATGCTACGGTTTACTGAGTCGGTCAATGACTTAGCTGTTGTACCAGCTACCAAGAGAGCTAGAATCCCCATTGAATAGCTATAAGGTTTCATGAGGAGATTAACAACATCATCAGACCATTTAAAGCCCCATGAGTTTGGTACAAAAGCAATCAAGATAAAGATACTTGAGAAGAGAATAACAGGCATCCCTGCAATGAAACCATCACGAATAGCACGAAGATAGATATTACGAGACAGTTTTTCAAAGAAAGGTTTTCCTTTCTCGATAAATGAAATTAGTTTGTTCATTACTTAACTCCTCTCTTGTAGAGTTCGATTAAATGGTGCATCAAGTCTTTGAGCAAGATAGTTGTCATCAAGTGGTCTTGGCCATGCATCATGGTCACACTATAAGCCAAATCCTCACCAGCTGCTTCCTTGGTCAATAGACTTGTTTGCGCGTGATGTGCTTCAGCAATGCAAGAACCAGCTTCTTCAACTAAGCTATCCGCTTTCGCGAAATCACCAGCTTCAGCAGCCTTTAAAGCTTCCAATAGTTTTGATCGAGCATCGCCAGCATAGGCAACAATTTCAAAACCTAACAATGTTACTTCTTCTCTATTCATGATAGAATTCTCCTTATGTATTTTTAATTAAATTTTTATGACAATAAACGTTGGATATGTAGAACTAGATAAACTCGTTCACTTTTATACAAATCAAGACCCGTATGTTGCGTAATCACATCATAGATCTTGGAACCAATCTCGAACGCTTTTGGATAGGATTGTTTAATATGATCTTCCATATCCAGAAGTGATTGGTTATCATCTCTAGATCTGTCTAAATAATCCAAGAAATAATTCAAATGAATCATAAAGCGGTCATAGAAATGGTTATTCTCTTTGGTTCGTTGAATAGCGTAAGTCTGTAGCACTTCTTCAACATTCCTGAGGATTTCTTTCCTCTTGTCTATCGACTCAACCACTTGAACTTCGTTCTCCCCTTCGGCATTGATGAAATGATAAGCGATCCGAATAATTTCATCCTCAGGGAAATGATCTGTCAACTTCTGACGATAGATTTCAAAGGCTTCCTTTGCGATTTGAAAAGCGATAGGATACTTGGCAGAAATATCTGGCAGATTGCTATCCTTGTACCTTCCTTGTGTTAGAGCTTGATAAGAACAGTAAATATGATCTGTCAAGGTCACATAGAGATACTCTTGAATCGGATAATGATATTTCTTAGAAAGCTTATCAATAATCTCATAGGTCACTGTGATAAAATCCAGCGGAACATCTTTGAGCAGAGCCATAAAATTTTCTCTGGACTCTTCTGTCTTCATCCGAAAGATTTTCTCAACCTGATTTTCAGCAATTAAGTCCCCTTTCTTCTTTCCAAATGCAATCCCCTTACCAATCACAATCACTTCTTCTCCTTTGTCATTTCTGACAAGCGAGACGTTGTGATTCATTGGGTTTAGAATTCGATACATGGCAACCTCCTTTTATCTCTTAAAGGTATATGAGTATAAAAAATGACCACAAATGAACTAGAAAATCTATTGATTTCTAATTCACCTGTGATCATGCCTAATATTACTTAGTAACACTCACCTTGTATTAACTTGTGATTTAAGTATAGCACAAGTAAGTTTTTTTGTAAACCTTTACATTCAACTTTTTTTAAATTTTTTTAGATCAATGTTCCTAAGATTAGGGGGGAAAACTTATACACGTTCAGTCCATGAAGTCGCTGTTGTTTGAAGAACCTTGTTGAGTTCATCAATGTTCTCAAATCCAGTTGTGCGTAGCCATTCACGAGCTGCTGCCTCACCGTCTTTGATGTAGGCTTCAACTGATCCAGCCCATGTTGCACGTCCACAAAGAACACCGTTGAAGTTTGCGCCTGATTCGTGGGCAAAGACAAGCGTTTCTTGGAAGAGTTTAGCTGATACACCCGCACTCAAGTAGATGTATGGAAGATTTGTTGCTTCGTCTTGAGCTTTGAAGAAGGCTGCTGCTTCTTCGCGTGTATGAACGACTTCTCCATCACCAAATCCTTCAACGTATTTCACATTGACTGGAACTTCTACTTTCAAGACATCGATGTTAAAGCGTGGGTCTGAGAAGACCTTCATAGCACCGATAACCTTGTGTGGTTTCACTTTGGCGTATTCTGCAGAACCTGCGTCAGTGATTTTTTCATCGTAAGCCAAGATTTCAAGGAAGAACGGAATGTCTTCCGCCACA
>NZ_KV822038.1:375644-397616 GCF_001815805.1 Streptococcus sp. HMSC072D05 | reverse complement strand
AAGGAAGAACGGAATGTCTTCCGCCACACACTCAGAACCGATACGTTCGATGTAGGCTTGTTTTTCTTGGTTGAGTTCGTCAGCGCTGTCTACGTCATAGTAAAGCAAGAACTTCACAGCATCTGCGCCTTGTTCCTTGATGCGTTTTGCAGACCAAACATCCAAACAGTCAGGCAAGCGTTTGGTGCTTGTTGTGTCGTAGCCAGTTTTCTCATAAGCAAGGAGAAGACCAGCATTGGCATCAAGCGCTTTTGTAGCTGGAAGACCATACTCAGGGTCAAGGAGCATAGATGATGCGTATTTTGTCAATTCATCTGCAACCAATACTTTAAGTTCTTCCATTTGAGCAACTGTTGGCTCTTCTGTTTGATATTGAGCCATGAGGCGTTTCAAAGCACCACGTTGGTCAAAGGCAAGAGCTGAGATAATGCCGTTCTCGTCAGAGAGTTTTTTCAAGCAAGCGCGTTTGTTTTCTGTTAAAACCATTTTTATACCTCTTTTACTATTAATTGATCATATAAAGCTTGATAGTTGGACATATTGACATGACCTGTCATCTTTTCTTGGGCATTGAGCATACCAAGGACATTGGCCTTGATGAGGAGTTCTTGATCAGATTCCTTATGAAGAAGACCTGATGAAATACCTGCAACAGTAGAATCTCCAGATCCGACAGGATTGACTACCTGAATTCTTGGAATATCTACCTTGTAGAAAGTATCACCATGTTTTGCAAAAGCACCATTTGCTCCAAGTGAAACAATTATCCACTCAATCCCTGCAAATAGGGGCTCTTGAAGAACTTCTTTTAATTCATCCAAATCCTCAGAAACTTCTTTCCCAAGAAGCTGAGACAATTCTTCGTTATTTGGTTTGATTACTGTTGGTTTATGTGGTGATTCAAGGACAGCCTGAAGAGCTGCACCTGAGCAGTCTAGAACAACTGGTTTGCCTGCTTGATTAGCAAGTTCTACTAAGCTTGCATAGTAGTCAACTGGAAGACCTGCTGGCAGACTACCTGAAATGGCTACGACTTCTACAGTGTCAAGGAGATGCTCGAAATGAGCCAAGAAATCTTGCCCTTCTTGTTCTAGAACTTCAGGCCCTTTTTCAAGGATTTCTGTTTGGTTGTCTCCGTGGAGAATAGCGATACAGTTACGAGTCTCTCCTTGGATAGAGAAGAAACGTTTCGTTACTTTATCGTCGATATGCTCTACTAAAAACTCACCAAGTTTCCCACCGACCAAACCAGTAGCAACAACAGAATCGCCAAATTCTGAAAGAACTCGTGTAACATTAAGACCTTTACCACCAGCTGTCTTGGTCACGTCCACCACACGGTTGACAGTGTCAATTTTCAATTCATCCAAAGGATAAGAAATATCAATGGATGGATTCATTGTGACTGTTAAAATCATGCGTCACCTCTTAGTCGTGGTATTCACCGCGATCCCATTTTTCAAGGAATTCTGTAAAGAAGTTTGCATCTGCTTGATGAGCATTGTGAGTTTCAACATGCTCGATTTTAGCGATCAATTTTTTGTTTTCTTCAGATGGTTTGTATTCAGCATTGATGAAAGCTTCAATGATATCACACATGAGCAATTCACCAGTAATCTTACCACCAAACCCGATAACGTTGGCATTCAATTGTTCTTTTGCATAAAGAGCTGTTGTCATATCACGAACCAAGGCAGAACGAACACCTGGAACTTTATTTACAGCGTTGTTGATACCAACACCAGTACCACAGATACATACCCCAAGATCAGCTTGACCGCTAGTTACAGCTTCACCAACTTTTTTACCAAAGATTGGGTAGTGAGTACGTGTGTGGTCATAGGTACCAAAATCAATGACTTCATATCCTTTTGATTTCAAAAATTCTGAAACCGCCATTTTTTCATCTGTTACGATGTGGTCACATCCAATTGCAATTCTCATTAGTTATTCCCTCCGATTAATTATATAAATCTAATATCATTTATCCTTACTCAAGAAAAATCAAGATCAGCTTAGGAAGCAAGCTGCGAGCATAACTGAGGTTAGCTAAAGTGAGCTGACGACAGATTATCTTGATTTTTGAAGAGTATTAGCACATTTTGTTCAACATATCAACCCTAATTTGGTGACGACCACCGTCGTATTTACCGTTAACAAAACCTTTAGCAATATTTTTAGCCAATTCATCACCAACAAGTTGTGCACCCATAGTGATCATACGTGAGTTGTTGTGTCCACGAGTCATATAAGCTGAACGTTCATCTGAAACTTCTGCGGCAACCATTCCTTTGATTTTTGTTGCGACCATAAATGGACCAGCACCATAAGCATCAATCACGATACCAAGATTTTGTTCTTCTTTGTTTACTTCTGCAGCAACAGCAAGAGTCACATCAACAAAATCTTGACCTTCAGCTGTAACATCCACAACGTGGAAGTTTTCTTTTTCTAAGAAGTCTTTCACAACTTCTTTCAATCTCAAACCTGCAGCATCTGCACCGATAACAATAGACATATTGTATACTCCTTTTTATTTTTCTAGGCTAGTAAAGACTTTTATAGTTAGCAGTTTACCTACAAAAGGTTTTCTAGCAGTTTAGTGACAAATTTGATTGAATGAGATGAATATCACCTTATCCAAGTCCAGGAAATCAAGTTCCTAGAAACAAACTTTCTCCTCGAAAGAGAATATAACAAGTGATTATTTGTTTGTTACAAACATCATTTGTTGCTTACAAACATAATATACTCCTATTTTTATAAAAAGTCAACAGCAAATGTTTGTTTTTGTGGTTTTTTTATCTAAAATATTTCAATATCAAAGCCAATTTGATCTACTTGACCAGGTTCTAGGAGACGAACATTCTTCTTATCTTCTAAATGATCTCCTTCTTCAAGAGATGTTGACAAGCCAGACCAAGGTTCAAAGGCAATGAAAGGTCCCTTATTCAAAGTTGACCAAATGATGAGATTTGAAAACTCTTGGAAGTGTACTTTTAATCCCTTCTCATGCTTACGAGAACGAAGGGCAATTGTTCTGGATTGCAACTCATCCAAAGTCACTGCATCAACACTAAACAGATCGTAACTTAGATCCACTTCCTTTTGCGAATCCAACCATGGACTTCTATCTTGGAAGTCTAACATTCCTGTTTCTGGGAAAGGACGTGGAACAGAGCAAGTCTCTTCTTTCTCAAACTCTAAATAGTAATCTTCATAAGTTTCGCCATCCAGCAGAGGACAATTAAATCCTGGATGTCCTCCTATAAAGAATGGCATTACTTTATTAGTTTCTCTATTGAAAACTTTGTATTGAGTACGAACAGTCTTGCCGGTCACTAGATAAGTGATTTCAAGGCGGAAATGATAAGGATAGTTCTGATAAGTATTCTCATCATCTTCGATAGCAAAGGTTACGCTGTTTTCTGTTTGATCAACTAATTCAAATTCTTTTTTACGGACCAAACCGTGACGAGGAATGGTTCCTTTCGTCTCCGTTCCATCTGCATGACTGTAGAAGGCTGTATCTTTTCTTAAAGAGCCACAGATTGGAAAAAGTACTGGCGCTTGTCCACTCCAGTAAGTGGCATCTCCTTGCCACAAATACTCAATGCCTTCTCGGTCCTTGATTGACGACAAGGCGCCACCTAAGGTTTTAAACTGGACCGTTAACTGGTCTGATTTGATTTCAATTACCATAATGTTCTCCAACTATTTTTAGATCTTTATATAAAAAACTAGGTTGCCACTCCCAATGTAGGAAATTAACAACCTAGTTTTCACAATTTACATTTTATAGGAGCGAATTATTTAGCATTTGCTGCGTATTCTTCGTTACGTTTGATCATTTGTTTTCTATACCAAGCAAAGATACCTACATAGAATACAAGGAAGACTGCTGCACCAAGGATTGCTTTGATATCACCTGTTGTAGCATTACCGATTGCCCAACCAAATAGTTTTTCAATTGGTCCTTCAAGAGTTGAGTGAGTGATCAATTGAGCACTATCTACACCTTTAGGAAAGGCACCTACACCTTTAGCAAGTTCTGTTGCGAATGGTGCGATAAGAGTACCAGAAAGAAGGAAGAGAGGCAACAAGAGTGTTCCGAAGATAATCATACGGAGCAATTTACCACGAGTAACAACCAAGAGAGCTGGAGTCACACCCATAGCGATGATACCTGCAAGAGGCAAGATACCATTACCGACGTTTGAAAGAAGCACAGCTTCTACTAGCATGATTGGAGCAAGTACGTTAGCACAAGCCCAGATTTCAGCACGACCAGCGATGAAAGGCCAGTCAAGACCGATGTTGAATTTACGTCCTTGAAGACGTTTAGTAGCAACGTTTGTAATACCTTGTGAAAGTGGTTCTACGGCTGCGATGAACCAAGATCCGATAAGTGAGAAGAGTTCCAAAGCTACACCGGCTGTCAAACCAAGAGACAACCAACCTTTAATAACTTCTTGCCAGTTTGCAGCATCTTTAAGTCCTTCAACAGGATGTGGAGTACCCATCAAACCGATAACAATACCAAGGATGAAACCGATAAAGAATTTAGATCCCCAGAAACCGATTTTTTTGTTCAATTTAGCAGCATCAAAGTCATATTTATCAAGACCTGGGAAGAATTTTTCAAAAATCTTATCCAAAACCATGATAACTGGGTTCATCATGTAGTTCATGTGTGTTGAAGTCATTGGTGATGAACTTGGTGCATTAAGAAGATCGTCGAATGTTGGTTTCATCAAGTCAGAGTTGATGATTTTCAAAACACCTACAAGGACAACTGCTGCAGTTGCGATGAAAAGTGAAACTCCTTGGCTAACTCCATTGTTGTCTGCGTACCATTTAATCAAAAGACCAGTGATTGACAAGTGCCAGATATCGAAGATATCAACGTCAAGTGTGTCCGTTTTCTTCATTGCAAGCATCGCAACGTTGACAATCAACATTACAAGCAAGAAGTAAAGTGTCCACGCAGAACCCCAAGTGATGGTTGCAAGTGGTGCCCAACCAACGTCGGTGATGTTCAATTGGATACCAGTGTTTTCAACGAATTTTGCAAGTGATGCTGAGAAAGCTCCGTTGAGCATACCGATGATGGCACCGATACCAGTAAGAGCGATGGCAAGTTTAATACCACCTTCAAGCGCTTTGGAGAATTTCACTCCAAAAAGTAGAGCCAATACTGTCAAAATGATCAGCATGATGATTGGTCCACCCATATCCAAGATAGGTTTGAACAGCTTATTGGCTAGTTCGATAATGACATCCATAATAGTTCCTCCCGTTTTTTTAGTTATATGAATGTTAACAAGATAAAGAATAAATTAGCTTAGTCCGTGTTCTTTGATAGCTGCTTCAATATTGTCAAATACTGGAGCGCTCATTGCAGGAATACGGAACAAGATTGGTCCAGCTTCGATTACTGGAATACCTGGTTCAAAACCAAGGTCAGTTGCAGCGATTGGTGTAAAGATATCGTAGCCCTTGATAAGGTCTTCGTTTACATCTTTCACCATGACTGCATCACAGTGAACATCATAACCACGGTTTGAAAGTTCTTCTTCTAGAGCACTTTTAATTTGGTGACTTGAGTTAACACCTGCACCGCAGGCAGCAAGAATTTTAATCATTTGGATTTCCTCCGATTTTATTTTTTAATAGACAAGATTAAGCGGTTGCTTCAGCAATGTAAGCATAAAGTTTTTCTGGTTCGGAAATTTTTGATAGATCTTCCAGATGTCCATTTCCTGTGAAAAAGTCCATCAACTGAGCCAGAATATTTGTTTGACTTGAACTTGAGTTGTTAATGATAAAGAAGAGTAGGGATACTGCTACTTCCCTATCAGGAGCAATCATATTGTGAAAAGTTACTGGTTTTTCTAGTCGAACAACCACTACTTTCTCAGCTAGATTATGAACAATATCTGTATGAGGTATCGCTACATTTGGCAAATCTTTCCCCAGAAATTCCATATCCAAGCCAGTCGGAAATGACTTTTCACGCGTGATCAAGGCTTCACGATAAGTTGGAGTTACTATTTCTCGTTCTTCCAACAGGGTTGCTACCTGATCAAAGAGTTGTTCTTGATTATCCGCTTCTAAGCAAAACACCAGGTTTTTGTCAAAGAAATGATCTAATCCCATAACATTTTCCCTTCTTTCAATTAACTTTTATGCTATAAGTATAACACTATATGAAATCGTTGTCAATATTTTTTGTTTTATTTTGTTCATTTTTTTATAAATTTTGTTTTATTTAATAAATACAATCAATATCAAACATCACTTGATTTCAACTACAAAAAAAGAAGGCTGAGCCTTCTAATTTTGGATTGGTTATTTAATAGAAGATAAAATCTCTTCTAGTTTTTGATAGTCTTTGACACTATCGATTTCATAGATGCTGTTGCCTTCTAATTCTTCTACATATACATCTAGTTCTTTAATATTATCTTTAACCATATTATCCCAGTAGAGATCCACAAATTCACCACTTTCGTAAGCTTTGTCAATAAAGCCAACAATCTTCTCAGCAGTTGGTGCATCCCAGAATGAAACTCCGCTCAGAATGCGACCAGCCTTGCTATCAACAATGATGTCTTGAACCTTGTAGTCATCACCGTAAACCAAGAACCACTCGTTGGTACAATCTTCACGATAAACACTGAAATAGGTAGAACGTTCTAGATCATTTCTAAACATATTTTTGAAGAGATAGTTATCCGCATCAATGACATAGCTGTTAGCTAAGTCTTCTTTAACAAGATAAAGTGAGTAGAAATTGTTGTAATCTGCATACTTGTCATTAAAGACTAAACGAACACCATATTTTTCTTTTAAGTAGTCAAATTGTTCTTTGAGGTAACCGACAACGATGATAATCTCATCAATTCCTCGTTCTTTCAAAAATTCAATTTGGTATTCTACCAAAGGTTTTTGATTGACCTTAACCAAAGCTTTTGGGGTATTTTCAGTCATAGGGCGCAGACGAGTTCCTAAGCCCGCTGCTAAAATAATCGCTTTCACACGAATCTCCTTTATTCTTTAATAATAATATAAACACCAGCCATAACAATAAGTGAAGTGATGATTGTCAGCATATCTAGCGGTGCACCCAAGAAAACAACTGCAAATAAAACAGTCCATACGACATAGCTTACGTTCAATCCAGTTGCTTTTGCAGGTTGTAAACGGTTGATAGCAATGTAGTAGGCTAAGTATGAAATCATATTACATGCTGCAAAGACTAACATCAAACCGAGCAATTGCCCATCTGCTACTTCTGCAAATGAATGATGAGAAAAGAGGACAATGACAAGGTATGACAAGAATGAGGTTACTTGTCGAATTAACAAGGCTTCAATTTCACTTAAATCACTTTCCATAGCATAGGAGCTGAGAACACTTTCACTCCCCCAGGCAATAGCACAGATAAGGGCACAAAGAATCCCAATGTAAAACGAGTTAACTTGTTCAACCTTATAGGTTTGAGCAATGATCGCTGCAATAATCAAGAAAACACCGAATACTGTATTCTTTGAAACCTTGTGTTTCAAAATGAAGAAGGCTAGTAAAACTGAAACTGCTGGGTAAATAGCTGATACGGATGAAGCTAGAGAACTACCAATATATTTAACCGCATAAAGATTGGCCTGCATACCAATAGGTCCTGCTAGTAAAGCACCGATAATTACACTCACATTTCGAATATTTAAGAAAATCGAAAGACGAACTTTTCTTTCTTTTACCAAAAGAAAAGCTAACAAGATAAAGATACTCAAGAAATCATGAGCAGCAGCCACCACAAAAGGCGAAAGATTTGTAAAAATTGAAAAGATATAAGCACTAATCGTTAGACCTAATCCCCAGAAAATTCCAGAGAGCAGACCAAAGGAAACACCATTTTTATTCTTCATCCTAACCTCCATAATAAGTCAAACCTTCGACAGCTCTTTGGTAACGATTGACACCGTAATCTCCAAAATCAGCTCCTTGAGCTTCTTTGTACACTGTCCATAAACTCCAGATAGTATCTTGCAAGATTTTATAGATACGAATCTTCTCACGTGATACAGGCGTTTTGTCGCTTTCGTAGTAGGAAAGGAAATCATCTTCCTCTTGTTTTGTAAATTCAGACTCTAAGAAAAGAGCTGCCAAATCCCACATTGGGTCATTCATAGAAGAGTATTCCCAGTCAATCAAATACAAACGACCTTGTGGTGACTCGATAAAGTTTTCTGGTACCAAATCGATATGACAGGACTTTCTATCAACACCCAAATCAGCCAATCTCTTTTCTAGTGAAAATACATCTTTTCTTACAGCTTCATAATTTTCATAAGGGATAGGTCCTTCAATCAAGGATTCATATTTGCTGATTTCCTCAAAAGGAGCAAATTCTCCTCTTAATTCTTTCCCTGAAGCGTGGATGGTTTGTAAAATTGGTGCAATCTTTTCAAACTTGGATTTGATAGATGTTGAATCAAGAGTTACTGCTGATTCGATGTATTCATTTACTTTGATCCCTGACTCAATATCAAAGAGATAATTTTTGACATCTAAATCTAAATCCTCTAAAAGTTCAAGATTGTACTTTTCATTTTGACGATTGATGAGTTTTTCAGTCCCTTTACCAAAAAATTTCACAATATACTGTTTGTTGGTTGTTTTGACCAAATAGTTTTGGTTGGTCATGCCTCCCAGCTGTTCAACACTGAGTACTTCCTCTTCATCAGATAGTAAAGAAGAGATTTTTTCTTTGATGAGTTTTTCCACAATTAACCTCCATCTTCTACACTTCCCACTTAAATACTGTTTTGAAAGCAGTATTTAGGTCTGTAGCAAAGACACGGTGAATGTCCTTGATTTCTCTCACAGGCTCTTCAACATAAAGGATATTCTTCAGTCGATTCGCAAACTTTTTGACTTCCATCATTTGAATGGCCTTCTCAAAATCGACGCGTCCTGAACGAGATGATCCTACTAATAACAATCCTTTTTCCAAAGCATCTCGTGTATTGATATTAACCTTGTATTCACTTACTCCCATCATGAGAATCGTTCCCTGTGGACGAATATAGCGAATCAAGTCATTGATAGCTGGGCCTGTACCATCGCCACCGCAACACTCAAACCCATGATCAAAGGTCAAATCCTCTGGGATATTATCCGTGATGTAGCACTCTTTTGCAAAAGAGAAGAGTTCCAGTTTTTCCCAATGGCGACCAATCACGATAATCTCTGCTTCTGGTAGAGTGTAATTAATAATATTCGCAACAACAAAGGCCAAACTACCATCTCCGATAACAGCGATGCGCTCTCTCTTGCTATGAGCAAGATGCAGGAATCGATCCATGGCATGCATACCGACACTTACAAACTCAGTGATGGCAGCAACTGTATCTTCAATATCATTATAAGAAACGACTCGGTCTTTTGGAAGAGAGACAAATTCTCGCATAAAGCCATCATAACCACTAGATAGGAAGTAGGTCCCTGTCATGTAGTTCTCGTAGAACTCCTTGTCACTCTGCATAGGCGGTTGATTGGGAATCATAACTACCTTTTGACCGACTTCATAAGTCCCAGTTGGATCGGAAATAACAGTTCCACAAGACTCGTGAATCATGGCCATAGGAAGCTTTTTAGCCAATATCTTTGGATCGCGTTTCCCTTGATAGTAACGTTGATCTGCATGACAAACCGCCATATAATTTGGACGAATAAGGATATGATTCTCCTGATCAATGTCCTCTTCTTGGTATTTTACATTGATAAACTTTGGTTTGGTCAGTTGATAAATTTGATTAATCATAGCCTTAGTCTTTCTCAATCATGCTTTTCGCGATTTTCAAGTCTGTCACTGTTGTAATTTTAAGGTTTGAATATTCCCCTTTAGCTAGAGCAACATCCTTCCCTTTGATAACAAAAATCTTACATGCATCCGTCAGGATTTCTTTTTCTTGATCAGATAGGGAACCATACAAATCCATGAAATCCTTGCAACGGAAAGTCTGAGGTGTTTGACCTTGATAAAGGTGAGCACGATTTGGAATATCCGTGATAAACTGACCATTAGTACTTTCAACAATGGTATCAACTGCTTCTACTACTGTGTCAACTGCATCATGCTCTTGAGCAAGCTTGATATTGTCCTGAATCATGCGAAGTGTGATAAATGGACGAACAGAGTCGTGGGTAATCACGATATCTTCTGGAGTGATTGGACGATAGGCATCAATGGCTTCTATAATCTTCTCGATACTGGTATTGCGATCAGCACCCCCCTTGGTGATGATGATGCGATCCTTGTGGAGAGAAAGATACTTTTCAACTAAGTCCTCAGCATGAGAGACCCAATCTCCATGAACTCCAACCACAATTTTTTCAATACTTGGTTCTAAAACGAATTTTTCAATTGTGTGAATCAAAATAGGACGATCACCTAGCTCCAAGAATTGTTTTGGTAAATTACTGATTCCCATGCGTGTGCCAGTTCCTCCGGCTAGGATTCCTGCATAGATCATTTATATTCTCCTTTAGTTTATTCTAAAAAACTCATTACTATCTATTATATCACAATCTGCCTCCATCATGAAGAAAAGACAGAGTGTCATTTAGTCTAATCAACACACTATTTAAGATAAAAAGTGAACAATGTGTTGCTAAATCCGGAAAGACCATAACAAATTAAGAAATAAAATTAGGTTATCCTCTATATTCTCCTATCAACGTTCGGTTAATATAGAGTTCTTTAGAATATAATAGAAACCTTAAAGAAAACTTAAATGAAATTATTTGTTTAGCAAAGAATACTAGGTGTACATAGTAAATTTCTTAAAAGTTTTTTGAGAGACTCATTATAAAAGTTCATATATCTCATGAATTAAACAATTAATAGACTTTTGAACCTAAAATTGATAAAATAAAAAAGAAATAAATAGAAAAAAGGAAACTGTAAACCGCCATGATGAACATGCAAAACATGATGCGCCAAGCACAAAAACTTCAAAAACAAATGGAACAAAGCCAAGCAGAACTCGCTGCCATGGAGTTTGTTGGAAAATCAGCTCAGGACCTTGTCCAAGCAACTTTGACTGGAGACAAAAAAGTTGTCAGCATTGACTTCAACCCAGCAGTTGTAGATCCAGAAGATCTCGAAACACTTTCAGATATGACTGCGCAAGCAATTAATGCTGCTCTTGAACAAATTGATGAAACGACTAAGAAGAAACTAGGAGTTTTCGCTGGAAAATTGCCTTTCTAATCCACAAAAAAAAGAGAAACATCTGTTTCTCTTTTTTTTTCTTAGAAATCAAAGAATTCCATTGCTTTCTTTAAGAGTAATTCCGTATATTCCGGATCGTCTTGAGTCATTGTGACTTGTGACTGGACCATTTCAAGATCATCAGTAATCATGCCATCTGCGCCGAGGCGAACGGCTTTATCAAATGCCTCCGAACCATTTACGGTCCAAACATAGAGTCTCTGATCAGTTGTCCAGAGTTTATTGACAAAGTATTCATCCAAAGTCGAGTACTCCATAGTGTAACCCGTTGCCTTAGTTCTTGGGAAGATACTGTTATAGGGAAGAATAAAGTAAACTGGAATTTCAGAATCATAAGTCAACACTTTATCAATCACATGGTAGTCTAGTGATTGCATCTGATGTCCATTTTTCTTGATAGTCGCCCCATACTTTTCAAGGAAATGGTCCATCATTTGCGGACTATCTTTTTTACTGGTTTTAATCTCAATCAGCAATTTTTGGTTTAAAGCATTTGCACGCTCTAAATAGGCATCAAAGCTTGAAATCTTTGTTTGATAACCATTCTCGTAAATATCTGTATTTGTTAATTCATCCAGAGTCAAATCTTGCGGTGTAGCATTAATACCTGTTAAATTTTTGAGGTTAGCATCGTGCATCATCACGAACTGACCGTCTTTCGTTTCCTGCACATCCATTTCGATCAGATCTGGTTTTAGTTGAGCTGTTTTTTCTAAAGACTGCACAGTATTTTGAACACCGTTTTTATTACTTACTCCTCTGTGCGAAATCACTAAAGGTGTATTGGTATCCGGAGATTCCAGATAAACGTAGCCTTCTATGGCAAAAATGATACTTGCACACCCCATGACACCCCATCTCATCAGATGATCTTTCTTTCGCCTTGGCATAATCTCTAGCTCTTCTCCTGTCAGGAAGGAAACAAACTTCACTAGGAAATAAGTCAGGGTCATGTAATGGAAATTTTTAATCAAGACAAAATTAATCACTCCGAGAATCAAGGATTCTTTTTGAGTTAGATTATCCATCACTGCTTGCGCAAAAAGCAAGGGAATTAACAGACCAAAGAAGAAAAGATAGGTTTTAATGATAATGAGTAAAAGATGCCAAGAGAAGAAAAGAACGTTTTTTTTCGTCTTTTGGAGACTATATTTCACACTTTCTCTTACGGTCTTTCTTTCAAAGAGAATCTTAGGAAGGGCAAACATAAATCGGACAGAGATGTAGAGAAAGATCCAAGCGGATGCTATGATCATCAGACCTACCAGCCAATGCTTACCTTCCCAATAATTCACAATAAAATCAGGGATAATAATCTTGTTGAGGTAGTAGATTTTTAAAATCTTACGGATGAACGGGAAAAGCAAAGCAATGTAAAAAAAGACAAAGGCCATCTTACAAAAGCTCAATCGCTTAACAAATAGAAAGCTCTGGTGAAATACTTTTCTACTGTACTCAATTAAGGTTCTCTTTTCATGATAGAGAAGGTGGCGAGCCCCGATAAACAAAAGACAAATCTGGAAATAGGCAACCAGGAGATTGATTGCAATTAAGATGAGAAAGGCTAAACTGATAACAGGCGAGCCTTGTATAATCGCCCAAAAGTTATTGTAGGAGATAAACAAGTAACCTGTTTGTCTCAGAAGGATGCCAGCAATCCATGAATTCAATGGTAGCCAGACAAACTCAACCATCATAAATATCAAGAAAAATAGAAATAAAATCTTATCTAGGTTATAGTATATCTTCCTAAAACCTAGCTTTTTAGGTTTTTCAGGTTTCATAAGCACTCCTAGTCTAAAAATTGGGATAAATCTAAGCCACCGAAAGGATTATTCATCGAAAAACTACTCTGGTCTTCTATTAATAGCTTTCCTTCATCTGATTCCAAAAAAGCTTCGTAAACACGCGCCGTCATGCGGGCATCCTCTAAACTGTTATGAGACTTCCCGTGAAAGCCTAAAAAATTTGCAACAGTTTGCAATTTAAGATTGGCTATGCCGTGTAGGTCAGAACTACGGCGTTCAAAAGCCTCATCATATAGGTCGACCTTATACTGGTCACGATAATCAATACCATGCTCCAAGAGAATGGGTAAATCACTCTTAGCTGCATTGTAACCAACGATAGGTAAG
The DNA here is from genome assembly GCF_001815805.1 of Streptococcus sp. HMSC072D05. Classification (GTDB taxonomy): domain Bacteria; phylum Bacillota; class Bacilli; order Lactobacillales; family Streptococcaceae; genus Streptococcus. Next base: position 384,179 of record NZ_KV822038.1, on the reverse strand, counting down.
TCGCCAACAAATGCTTGAAAGTTCTTTAAAACTTGTTCTACTTTTGGCGCATCTTTCAAGGTTTCAGCTGTGATTCCAGTCAAACCATTGATAAAACTCTTCAATGGTGCTGTAGTATGAACATAAGAATCAAAAGCAGCACTTTCTTGTCCATCTTGAAAGCGGACTGCCGATACTTGAATTAAATGGGTAACCCCCTCATGTTGATTGAATTCCAAATCAAAGGCGATATAATCTCTTAATTTTTCCATTATTTACCTCAATTACTACCCAAAATAAACTATAAATAATAAAAGAAGCCATTAGGTTAGTGAGTAACCCAAACAGCTTCTTTATTTTCCTCCAAAAAGGCGAGCAAAAAAGCCTTTTTTGGTTGCTTGGACTTCTTCTTTTGCTTGGTCCAACTCGAGTTTCAAGGTTTCTTGATCCTTCATCGCTTGAAGAGTTAACTGTTGCTGTTGGTCCAACTGTTTGTCCTTTTCAGCAATCTGTCGGTCTTTGATACGCATCTGTTCATCTTTTTCTGATAATTGGCGGTCTTTGGCCTTGAGCTGCTCGTACAAACGAAGAATTTCAGCATTTTTCTCATCGACCAAGATTTCCATCAGTTCACGTTGTTTGACATCATCACTGACAGGCTCATCTTCAAAAATTGTTTTTTTATAGATTTCTTCTAGCTTGATCAAGCCACTTCGAGTAACTACAGTTACACCTTTGTCATTTTTTTTCGTGTCCTCTTCTGGAAGTTCTTTGACACGATTGTTGATTGCTTGACGAGATAGTCCTAAGACCTCTGCAATCTCACTGACGGTCATTTCAATACTCATAATATCCTCTGAAACATTTTCTAGCTTTTCTTTATTTAAATCTTATCATAAGCTAGATAAACTGTCAAATTTCCGCTTAGTCTAAGGCCTTTAAAAAGGCTAGTAATACTTGGGCAGAACGATGTCCAGCTTCGATAATAAACTCATCAAAAGAGATAGAGGCTTCGTGATTGGCATTGTCACTCATGGCACGAATGACTAGGAAAGGTAGGCCAAGAGCCTGAGCCGCTTGAGCAATGGCTGCACCCTCCATTTCAACTGCTAAAACATCCGGAAAGTGGGATTTGATACTAGCAATCTTATCATCTCCAGCTATAAAACTGTCTCCTGTAGCAATCAAGCCTAGATGCCAGGTCTGTTCTAACTGAGATAGACTCTCTTGGATTTTGGCTACAAAGGTTTTATCTGATTCAAAGTAAAGAGGTTGACCAGCCATTTGGCCATAAGCATAGCCAAAAGCAGTCACATCCACATCATGGTAAGCCAACTTATCCGCAATCACGACATCACCAACAGCAATCCCTTCGGCAAGAGCACCTGCTGATCCTGTATTGATGATAGCTTCTACCTGAAAATGGTCAGCTAGAATAGCTACACTCATAGCCGACATGACCTTTCCAATCCCACTCTGAACTAGAACGACTTCTGTATTGCCAACAGAGCCAGTGTAGTAAGTATTTCCGAGGACTTGGACTTCTTGAGGTTTATCCAAATTCTGAGTCAAATATACGAGTTCTTCTGGCATGGCGGCAATGATTCCAATTTTCATTTCAAGTCCTTTCAATTACAAGAGTTTCATCGCTAAAATTAACAAAATCAAAAGTAGGATAACTGCAAACAAGATGCGATTGAGTTTCGAATTAAAAACATTTCTCTTAGTGTTCTCAATGCGGCGACTCTTATGAATTGTTGGTTCTACTTCGATTGTAAGTGTATCTTGACTAAAACCGTGGTCTCTAGAGCGTGAATAACCAAAATGTTGTGAAGATGTTGGTAGGATCTTTGTTTCCTCATCATCTTGAAGAGGTGGTCCTGAGATTTTCTCACCACGATTGGCACGTTCAATCATTTCGTCTGTTAATAAAGGTTTTCCCATGGGTTTCTCCTCTATTTCTTTTGTAGTACCCAGTACTGGATCGCCATAATGGTCTTGGCATCACAGATATGACCTGACTGGATCAGGTTCTTGGCTTCCTCTAGACTTACTTCTAGGACTTCCAAGGTTTCATCATCATCTTGTGGACGAGGATTTTCCACCTTGACCAAATCACTAGCAAGGTAGAGTTTTAGTTTTTCATTACAAAATCCAATCGCAGAATAGAAATCGTATATCAGCTCTAACTTAGCCGTGTAGGCAACTTCTTCTTCCAATTCACGAAGTGCCGCTGCCATTGGATCAGCATTTTCACCAAGTTCTAGTTTACCTGCAGGAATCTCATAAGAAACCGCCTCGATAGCCTTTCGGTATTGCTTAACGAGAACGATTTTGTCTTCGGCTGTCACAGCTAGTACACAAACAGCTCCATTGTGAAAAATCAAGTCACGTTGGGCAGTCCCCTTTCCTTCTGGTAGTTCCACCTGGTCTTGTACTAGTTTGAAAATAGGACCTTGATAGATTTCCTTCCGACTAATCGTTTTTTCTTCAAATTCCATGACAAACTCCTACTGGTTCTTGGGATGATGAGGGAGGCGAGTCGCATATTCATCTTTGTTGACCTGACGTCCACGGCCGATAGCAATGGCATCAGCAGGAACATTCTTGGTAATGGTTGAACCCGCTCCAACCAGAGAATTATCCCCAAGTTCTACAGGAGCAATAATAGTTGAGTTTGAGCCAACAAAGACATTATTGCCAATGACAGTTTTGTATTTATTTTTGCCATCGTAGTTGACTGTAATAGTTCCTGCACCAAAATTAACGTTGCTACCCACTTCACAGTTTCCAATATAAGTCAAATGACCCGCCTTGGTATTTTCACCGATTGAGGAGCCTTTTACTTCAACAAAATTTCCAATGTGAACTTGAGCAGCCAGACTTGAACCTGGACGGATATGGGCATAAGGACCAACTGTCACACCGTCCGCAACACTGCTTTCCTCAATCATAGAGTTGGTAATCACGGCTCCAGATCCAACGATACTATCTACGATATAAGTTCCATTTGTTAAAATAGTCTCCGCACCAATTTTCGTTTGACCTTTCAAGGTAACGTTGGCTTCGATTTGAACCTCAGGAGCAATCTCAACATCAATGTCGATGTAAGTTGCTTCAGGATTGACAAAGCTAACACCATTAACCATATGCTTTTGGTTGATACGGCGACGCATCACTGCTTCTGCAGTAGCAAGAGCTACACGGTCATTTACGCCAAGACTTTCATCAAAATCCTTGAGAGTATAGGCCCCAACCTTTTCACCAGCATTACGGAAAATACCAATCACGTCAGTAATATAGTACTCACCTTGGGCATTGTTGGTGTTGATGTTTTTAAGAGCCTCAAAAAGACGTTCATTGTCAAATACATAAGTTCCTGTATTGATTTCCTTAATTTGCTTTTCAAAGTCTGTGGCATCTTTTTGCTCAACAATACGAAGAACTTCTGCATTATCGTTACGGACGATACGACCATATCCAAAAGGATCAGCTGCTTCAGCTGTTAAAATCGTCGCCACATTTTTGTGATTGATATGGAAATCCAAGAGGTTCTTCAAGCTTTCACCTGTGATCAGAGGAGTATCTCCAGCGATAACCAAGGTGTGGCCAGTACGATTTTGGAGAATAGGCTCTGCCATCATGACAGCATGCCCAGTTCCTAGTTGTTCTGATTGGGTAACAAAGTCTGTCTGACCAGCCAATACTTGCTCAACTAGCTCAGCCTTGTGACCAACTACAGTAACTGTTTTTTCAGGTTGAATAGCACCAACACTACGAAAAACATGTTCCAACATCGAAATTCCAGCTACTTTGTGAAGTACCTTTGGAAGATCTGATTTCATGCGAGTACCTTTACCCGCTGCTAGAATAATGGCATAATTTGACATAATCTTCTCTTTTCTCTAGAAATTCCCTTATATTATACCATAATTTAGTTTCTTAGGAGTAAACAAACAGAGAAATAGGGAAAAGACGCTCATATATTCACTTTTTCCGATGTTTTCTTTGATTTTTTTATTTATTTACGTTAAACTAAATAGATATGAGAAAAAAGATTAATCCAGCTATTATTTTTACTTTATTTACTATATTTATAGCTATTTTGATCCTCAATAGACCAACTTATGAAGACCATCCCGTCAAGTCAAAACCAAATGCTGTCCAGGTTGAAAATCAGGCCTTGCATAATCTTGACAAACCTATTATTGATGTCTCTGGTTGGCAAAGACCTGAGGAAATCAACTACGATACCTTGTCTCAAAATATTTCAGGTGTTATTGTTCGCGTCCACAATGGGGCTCAACATACTGAAAAAAATGATGCCGCTTATGCCAATGGTATTGATAAAGCCTATAAAAGTCATATTACAGAATTTCAAAAGCGTAATGTCCCAGTTGGAGTCTATGCCTATCTAGCTAGCCCCAGCAAGGAAGAAATGGAAAAAGCCGCTGAAGTTTTCTACAATGCTGCTTCTCCTTACAACCCTAGTTACTATTGGTTAGACGTGGAAGAAAAAACAATGTCTGATATGAATGAAGGGGTTGAAGCCTTTCGTGCTAAACTGGAATCTTTAGGTGCTAAAAACATCGGCATCTATATTGGAGTTTACTTCATGCAAGAACACAGTATCAATACAGATAAGTTTACTGCTATTTGGATTCCTTCCTACGGGACAGACTCTGGTTACTTTGAAACAACACCCAATACCAGTTTAGACTACGACCTTCATCAGTATACTTCAAAAGGAAGAATTGCTGGATTTGAACATCATTTAGATATTAATCTCATTTCTACCTTGAAGGAAAAAGAAGAAACCTTTAGAAAACTATTTTTAAGACCATAAAACAAGTGAAAATTGCTCTCTTTTTCACTTGTTTTTTCATTTTTTTCTCGTCTGTGTTATAATTGATAGAATAGAGAAAGAATTTTATGAAATTGAGGATTTTATGATGTTTTCATGGATTGCAAGAGTTATTAAAGGAATCGTCATCGCCTTAGGATTTATCCTACCTGGAATTTCTGGTGGTGTTCTGGCAGCTATTTTGGGAATTTACGAGCGAATGATTTCTTTTCTGGCTCATCCCTTTAAGGATTTTAAAGAGAATGTCCTATACTTTATCCCAGTAGCAATCGGGATGTTGCTAGGCATTGGTTTGTTTTCTTATCCAATTGAGTATCTGCTAGAAAATTACCAAGTCTATGTTTTATGGAGTTTTGCTGGAGCTATCATCGGTACAGTTCCTAGCCTCCTTAAAGAATCTACTCGAGAATCTGATCGCGATAAGATTGACCTAGTCTGGTTCTGGACTACCTTTATCCTTTCAGGTGTCGGGCTCTACGCGCTAAACTTTGTTGTTGGTTCTCTCAGTGCTAGTTTCGCTAGTTTCATCTTAGCGGGTGCTCTTTTAGCGCTTGGTGTCTTGGTGCCTGGTTTAAGTCCGTCAAATCTACTCTTGATTTTAGGACTGTACGCTCCAATGCTCACTGGTTTTAAGACCTTTGATTTATTTGGTACTTTCCTTCCTATCGGAATTGGTGCAGGTGCAACCCTCATCATTTTTTCAAAATTAATGGACCACGCCTTGAACAACTACCACTCGCGTGTTTATCACTTCATCATTGGGATTGTGCTATCAAGCACCCTCTTAATTTTGATTCCAAATGCTGGAAATGCTGAAAGTATCCAATACACTGGACTTTCTATTGTGAGTTATGTTCTCATTGCCTTCTTCTTTGCGCTTGGAATTTGGCTTGGTATCTGGATGAGTCAATTGGAGGATAAGTATAAATAATGGCAAAGAAAGTTAAGATAAAAAAAACCTTGGTCGAACAAATCTTGACCAAGGCGGGTATTGACCATACTGGTATTCAGATCAATGCGCTTGAGGGTGAACTTCCTTCAGAATATGATCGAACTCACATCTTTAAAACCTTGGCTCTATTAGGGGACAAAACAGGCCCAATCATCGGAATCGTTCCCATAACAGAACACCTCGCTGAGAAAAAACTAGCAAAGGTTTCTGGTAATAAAAAAGTGAGCATGATTCCTCAAAAAGATCTGGAAAAAACGACAGGCTATATTCATGGGGCTAATAACCCCGTCGGCATTCGCCAAAAACACAATTATCCTATTTTTATTGATCAGACTGCTTTGGATTTAGACAAAATGATTGTCTCTGCTGGAGAAGTCGGGCATAGTATCATCATCCGACCTCAAGACTTAGCCAGCTTTGTAAAAGCGGACTTTGCTGATATCTTGGAGGAAAACAACTGATGAAACTCTATTTTGTCCGTCATGGTCGGACTGTCTGGAATCTTGAAGGACGTTTTCAAGGTGCTAGTGGCGACTCTCCCCTTCTTTCAGAGTCCATTGACATCCTAAAACAACTTGGGCAGTATCTCAATGAAATTCATTTTGATACGATTTATTCTAGTGATTTACCCAGAGCAGTTAAGTCTGCTGAAATAATCCAAAGTCAACTCCAGGCTCCTTGTCCTTTAAAAAGCATTCCTGACCTACGTGAATGGCAACTTGGCAAACTAGAGGGATTAAAAATTGCTACGCTCAATGCCATCTACCCACAACAAATCAAGGCCTTTCGCTCTAATCTGGCTCAGTTTGATACGAAGATGTTTGAAGCTGAGTCCCTCTACTCTACGACTCAGCGAACCATTCAGTTTATCAAATCTCTGAAAGAAAGTCCGGCTGAAAACATTCTGATTGTCGGGCATGGGGCCAATCTCACTGCTAGCCTTCGTACACTTATAGGCTATAAAGAGGCTCACCTCCGCAAAGAAGGAGGCTTGGCCAATGCTAGTCTGACAGTTTTAGAGACCGATGATTTTGAAACCTTCACTCTAGAAAGATGGAATGACACTTCCTATCAAAGAAAATAATGGAACTTGATCTTAATAGTCAAGTTCTTTTTAGTTTTCAAAGAATATCCGTGAATTTCTCTGCTATTTATGATAAAATGGGAGTATCGCAAAAAATGACTCATCGTATTAAATTTTGAGTAAAATTAGGAGGAACCCATGTCTACAGAACATATGGAAGAACTAAATGACCAGCAGATCGTTCGCCGTGAAAAAATGGCTGCGCTCCGTGAACAAGGAATTGATCCCTTCGGAAAACGTTTTGAACGTACTGCTAACTCTCAAGAACTAAAAGACAAATTTGCAGAACTTGATAAAGAACAATTACATGAACTAAATGAAACTGCTACTATCGCTGGACGCTTAGTAACTAAACGTGGTAAAGGGAAAGTTGGCTTTGCCCATCTCCAAGACCGTGAAGGTCAAATCCAAATCTACGTTCGTAAAGATGAAGTCGGTGAAGAAAACTACGAAATCTTCAAAAAGGCTGACCTCGGTGACTTCCTCGGTGTCGAAGGTGAAGTCATGCGTACGGATATGGGTGAACTCTCTATCAAGGCAACTCATATCACTCACTTGTCTAAAGCACTTCGCCCACTTCCTGAGAAATTCCACGGTTTGACAGACGTTGAAACAATTTATCGTAAACGTTACCTTGACTTGATTTCTAACCGTGAAAGCTTTGAGCGCTTTGTCACTCGTTCAAAAATCATCTCTGAAATCCGTCGTTATCTAGATCAAAAAGGTTTCCTTGAAGTGGAAACACCTGTTCTTCATAATGAAGCCGGTGGTGCTGCTGCTCGTCCATTTATCACTCACCACAATGCACAGAACATTGACATGGTGCTTCGTATCGCGACCGAGCTTCACTTAAAACGTCTTATCGTTGGTGGTATGGAACGTGTCTATGAAATTGGCCGTATCTTCCGTAACGAAGGAATGGACGCTACTCACAACCCTGAATTCACTTCTATCGAAGTTTACCAAGCTTATGCAGACTTCCAAGATATCATGGACTTGACGGAAGGTATTATCCAACACGCTGCTAAATCAGTTAAAGGTGATGGTCCAGTTAACTATCAAGGTACTGAAATTAAGATCAACGAACCATTTAAACGTGTTCACATGGTAGATGCTATCAAGGAAATTACTGGTGTAGACTTCTGGCAAGACATGACTTTCGAGGAAGCTAAAGCTATCGCTGCTGAGAAGAAAGTTCCAGTTGAAAAACACTACACTGAAGTTGGTCACATTATCAACGCCTTCTTTGAAGAGTTCGTTGAAGAAACCTTGATTCAACCAACCTTTGTCTATGGTCATCCAGTAGCTGTGTCTCCACTCGCTAAGAAAAATCCTGAAGACAACCGCTTTACTGACCGTTTTGAGCTCTTCATTATGACCAAGGAATACGGTAATGCCTTTACCGAGTTGAACGACCCAATCGACCAACTTAGTCGCTTTGAAGCCCAAGCCAAAGCTAAAGAACTTGGTGACGATGAAGCAACAGGTATCGATTACGACTACATTGAAGCTCTTGAATACGGTATGCCACCAACAGGTGGTTTGGGTATCGGTATCGACCGTCTCTGCATGCTCCTCACTGATACAACTACTATCCGTGACGTATTGCTCTTCCCAACAATGAAATAATACTCTTCGAAAATCTCTTCAAACCAC
>NZ_KV822038.1:365211-375544 GCF_001815805.1 Streptococcus sp. HMSC072D05 | reverse complement strand
TTCGAAAATCTCTTCAAACCACGTCAGCGTTGCCTTGCCGTAGATATATGTTCCTGACTTTGTCAATCTTATCTACAACCTCAAAACAGTGTTTTGAGCAGCCTGCGGCTAACTTCCTAGTTTGCTCTTTGATTTTCATTGAGTATAAACCCTTATCCTCTGGTACTTTCCAGAGGATTTTTCGATGCAAAAAGAGACTGAGAAAAAACTCAATCTCTTTTCTTATTCTTGATTTTTAACTTGACTGGTGGCTACATCTTCCCCAAACCATTTCTGGCTGATTTCCTGGAATTTTCCTTCTTGGTATAGTGATATAAAAGCCTGATTCAGAGCAGCTAGCAAAGTTTTATCAGCAGGTCTAACACCCACTGCAAATGCTTCACTTTCAAATCCAGCTGAAAAGACATTGTAGTCATTTAATATTCCTTCAGACTGGAGATAATAATTGGCATATACCCGGTCAATCACAAGGGCATCAATCCGATCATTTTTCAAATCAATCAAGGCTTCATTGAAACTTTGGTATTGATTGGCCTTCTGATCTTTCACTTGATTCTTGAGTAGTTCGGGTTGTCCTTCAAAATTCAAATAGCCAGAAGATCCTGCCTGGGCCCCTAAAACTTTGTCAGTCATATCCTGAATTGAGTGGATATTTTGAGACTTTTTAGAGACCAAAACTTGTTGATTTTCCATGTAAGGAATGGTAAAAGCAACCTTCTCTTTCCGTTCATCTGTAGCTGTATAGCCATTCCAGATGGCATCAATGGTACCATTTTGTAGCTCGGTTTCTTTCATATCCCAGTCGATGGGTTGAAATTTAATCTGAATTCCTAGCTTTTCAGAAACAGCTTGGGCCAGGTCAATATCAAAGCCTGCATACTGGCCATTCTTTTCCTCAAATCCCATGGGAACAAAGGTATTGTCAAAGCCAATGGTAATGCTTCCCTGTTTTTGATATTTGGCCCAATTATCCTGATTTGGATCACTTGCCTTCTGAGTACAAGCCGTCAGGAAGAAGCTAAAGAACAGAGCAAGTACAAGGGCAATTTTCTTTCTCTTCATAGGCACCTCCTAGTCCTACTTTGGATCAACCTTAAGGATCTGATCAGCAATGTTTTCCGCAAACTGAAGATCGTGGGTCACAACAATCTGGGTCATCCCACGCTCTTTATTTTGAAGGATAAGTTTTTCTACTTCTAATCGCAATTCTGGGTCTAAGGCTGATGTAGGCTCATCATATCCAATAATTTCTGGGTTTATCATCATGGCGCGTGCTAAGGCCACCCGTTGTTTTTGCCCACCTGAAAGTGAGAATGGAAAGGCATCTGCATGTCCAGCTAACCCAAGCTGTTCTAACAAACCACGCGCCCTCTTCTCAGCAACTTCCTTCTCCATGCTCATCGTTTTTATGGGCGACAGAGTTAAGTTATCTAGAACTGACAAATGCGGAAAGAGTTGAAAATCTTGGAAAACAAATCCCAGAAGATTGCGCTTTTCTAGTTCGTCTATAGCTAGCGATTCGCCGTTATAGTAGATTTCCCCCGAATCGATGGTTTCCAATCCAGCTAACATACGTAATAGGGTTGTCTTTCCGCCTCCTGATGGACCTACGATTGCAAGGATTTGCTTTTCAGGAATAGATAGGCTGAAGTTGGTTAAGATTTGTTTGCCACCAAAGGCCTTGTTGATATTTTGTAATTCTAACATAGCAATCCTCCTATCTGTAATAACTGTACTTCTTCTCAAGTTTTTTCGCTACAATGGTTACAAGACCAATCATAATCAAATAAATCGCTCCGGCTAAGAACATAGGAACAAGACTAGCATCTCGATTGGCTGCTGTCCGACTTGCCAAAATCAAATCTGAAATCCCAAGGGCATAAACCAATGAAGTATCCTTGACTAAACTCATGATTTCATTAAAGACGCTCGGTAAGACAATCTTTGTAACCTGAGGCAAAATAATATAGCGCACTGTGTCAAAAGGACTAAACTTCAAAACCTTAGCAGCCTCATATTGACCTTTAGGAATGGTTTCAATCCCACCACGAAAGATTTCAGCAAAGTAGGCTGCATAGTTCAATACAAAAGCGATCACAGCAGCAGGCAAACGATCTAAACGTATCCCAATGCTAGGGAGAACATAGTAAATAAAGATTAATTGCAAGAGCAAGGGAGTCCCTCGCATCACCCAAATATAAAGGTCAATCAGATAATGGAGGGGTTTCCAGCGGACTTGTAAAGCAAAGGCAACGACAATACCTAAAGGAATTGAAAAGATCAAGACCAGAGCAAAGACTTGAAGAGTCATACTTGCACCGTTCAATAAACTTGGTAATATCTCAAACATATAAGACATACTGCACCTCCTAAAAATTATTGTTCCTATTATAGCATAAATAAACAATTTAGCAAGGGTTTTTGTAAAAAAATTCTATAATTATTGAACTATACACCTTTATCTAAGAAATCAGAGCGAAATATCATCTTACAGAATTCGAAGAATTATAAGGATTCTAGACGAGAATATAGGTTTAACTTCTAATTCTGAGAGAACAATAATCAAAATATTTTTATCAAATATCTATAAAGATTTCAATGATATAGAACTCTATTTACTCTCATTCACTTCATACCTCTAGAGATATAAAAAAGAACCACTTTATAAGAATAGTATCATTTCTACTATCCATACAAGTGGCTCTTTGATGATGCCATAGCAAGGGCATCAAAATTTTTCAACTAGATTATTTAACTTTTTTGAAACGGAATAAGAGAATGGAACCAAATGCAAGTACTACTCCTACAACAGTAAGCAAGATAGTCATTTCAGATGTACCAGTATTTGGTAGTTCTTTATTTTCTTCTGGTTGTTTAGGTTTGTTATCTGAAGAACCCGGAGTCTCAGCAACATAAGTATTTATGATGGTTGGATTATTACCTGTAACTGTTGCTACAAGTTGACCTTGACCATTGTCTACAACTTTTACTGTTACTGTATAAGCATTTTTATCATAAGTTACACCAGTTTCATTACCAGCTTTTTCAGTGATCGTGTATGTGTGAATTCCTGCAGCAGTGTATTCAATCGCTGGGAAAGCAACTGTTCCGTCTGCAGCATTCTTAGCTGTAGCTACAAGTTTGTCGCCTTCTTTCAATTCAAATTCATATTTATCTGCCTCAAGAGTTTTACCATTTAGGACTTTTTTAGCAGTAATTGAAGTTGTTGCAGATTTAGCAGAATACGAATTTACAAAAACTTTATTGTCATATTTAACACTTGCAAACTTCTCACCATAAACATCTGTTACAGTAACTTCTGCGTTAATAGTCTTATCATCGTAAGCAAAACCTGGTTTTTGATCATTAACTTCTTTGATCTGATACTTATAAGTACCCACTGTAGAGAATTTAACGGCTTTAAATTTCACTTTGCCATCTTTATCATTCTTAACAGTTTCCACAACTGATCCGTTTGGATCAAGTAGTTGGAAGCTAAATTCTTCAGCAGCTAAGTCTTTTCCTTTTAACTGCTTAGAAACCTCAAATGAAACTTCTGTAGAACGTGAACCTGAACTAATACCTTCAGTTGTGGTTAATGGTGCAAAACCTTCTACATCAAAGTTTTCAGTCGAAGTCGTAATTTTAACGTTATTGAAAGCTTTCTTTGTTGTATTATCAACTGGAGCTGTGATACGAGTCTTATAAACTACATACAAACCTTGGTTGATTAGATCACCATTACCATTTGGAGTAATAGTGAAGCGATTAGAATCTTGAACAACAATGTGACTTGGATTCAAAAGAGGATGATGTTCATCCTTACCCCATTCAGTAAAGTAGTAACCTGTAATCTCACTAGCTAATACTTGCCCTTCAGGGATTGTATCTTGAATCGAAACGCCTTCATAAGGATTAGCATATTTGTTTACGCGAATATACCAATTAATATAATTTGGATCGTTCGTATCTTGAACTCCCCATTTAGTAAATCCTGTTGGATCCTCATCTGGAACAATACGAGTCAAATTGTATACTCCTGCTCCAGGAATGTCGATTGGATATGATTTATTGAGTTCAACATTATCAGCCCATACAACAGTAAATAAGGCCGAAATTTGTTTCTCTTCAGGTAAGTTAGCAAAATAATCTTCGTTAGTTACCGTTACAGTCGCTGTATTTACAGACTTATTTGTCGTTAACTCAGCAACTTTAGTGACTCCATCGTTACCAAAGATTTCAGTAGTTGAATCTGTTTCAATTTTGAATTCATTTGGAACTTTATAAACCATAAAGTCACCATTCTTCAACGTTGTTGAGTTGTCGAATTTGTAGGTGGTTTGAAGGTAAAATTTCCCTTCACCATACTCTGCACCGTCAACTAACTTATTATTGTTAATTGTCGGTACTGTCGTTAGCGTATAGCTACTAGATGGTAGTTCAGCAGCTTTAACCACATTGCTAGTTCTTAGTACTGGGATAAATACTGAAGCTACTAACAATAGCGCCATGAATGCATGAGAAAGTTTTTTATTAATCTTTTTCACAACATTTGCCTCCTTTATTTTTGGGGATAGATTCCCTTATTTATTATTATATATTCTTATATAAATTTGTCAAGTATTTCATAGTAGTTCGATGTTCAAATCATACCTTTAAACTCTTATTTTATAGGGTGTAGCAGGCTTTCATCGTTCAAAACTTCATCTAAATTGGCTATAAGAAATTCTAACATTTATATTATATTAGTAAAAAAGAAAAGACCTCTGAGGTCTTTCAAATCATTCATTTAAAGTCATTCGTTTCTGTTAATAAAATTTTACAAAAAATAGAAATCCTTAAAGTGTCTCTAATAGTTCTTGCATCTGAACATCATCTGGAACGAGTTTTAAATAAGCTTCAGCTTGCACTTTGGCTTCTTCAAAATACCCCAATTCACGTAGGAGATAAGTATACTGCTCCAGAAATTCAGGATTATCCTTGAGATCAAGCGATAGTTCCTGATAGAGCTCATAGGCCTTATCTAAATCCTCAATTTCCTGATAAGAACGGGCAATCATCCACTTGGTCAGGAGGTTTTCAGGTTCTTGACTTTGGAGAGCAATGATATCTTCGTACCGCTCTTGTTCCATATAAATGGTTGCAAGGCGAAGGAAAATTTCTTCTGTATCCTCTGCATCTTCTTTGGCAGTAAGGAGAAATTGCTCTGCACTACTAGGATCATGCAATTCATACGAAAACTGAGAAGCAGCCAGTAAGAGCCGAGTTTCAAATGGATTTTTCTCCAAACCTTGTTTAGCGATACGAAGGGCCTCTTCCACCTGATGTTCCTTATGCAAAGCTTGACTATAACCATATTCATATCCTTCAAAGTCAGGTGAAATGGTATCAATCTGCTTAAAGTAAAGAACAGATTTTTGATACTCTTCTTGGTCAAAGTAAAGACTAGCCAGTTCAAAGGCAGTTTGGTCATCGTATTCTAATTCTAAAGCTTTTTCTAAGAATTCAGTTGCAGCTTCAAACTTGCCTAACTGGGCATAAGCGTAGCCAATTCGTTGATAGGTTGAGACACCCGTTTGCTCATAGATGGAGCGATTGTCTAATTGAGCATAACCCTGAATAGCTTCCTGATAATTTCCTAACTCACTATCCAACTCAGCCAAACCAAAAACTAATAAGGGATCGTCTGAGTAGTTTAGGGCTTCCAGTAACTTTTCACGCGCTACATCTGTCAATCCTTCCAACTGATAGAGGTCAGCCTTCAAGGCCAAAGCCGACACGTACCAGTCACTTTCGGGTGTGATTTCCTCAAGGTAAGCAAAGGCTTCCTCAACATTGCCATCCTCACTAGCAATACTTGCTAAATTCAGATTCACTTCTGGAAATTCTGTAACGATTTTTTGGTAAATTTCTTTTGCTTGAGGATAAAAGCCAATTCCCTCTAGATAGCTTGCTAGTTCGTAAAGAACTTCACTTGAATCTGTTTCGAGGGCTTTGTGAAAATACTGATCCGCTTTGATTAAATCCTGTTCATCCAAAGCCTGGAGCATGTGTTGACTATTGTTCACTCTTGATTTCCTCCCCTTCTTCTTCATACAAACCGCTGACTTTTTTATACCAGTTAAAGATAGCTGAGATAACGACCTTGGCAGAAGCATAGACAGGAATTCCCAGCAAGACTCCCCAAATACCAAACATAGAACCTGAAGTTAGGAGAACAAATAGGACATTGATTGGATGGATGTTTAGCTGACTACCTAAAATAAGCGGAGAAACGAAGCGACCTTCAATCGTTTGTTCAACAATAAAGACAATAATCACTTTCAAAAGCATCACAGGTCCTGCTATCAAGCCCAAAACCAAAGCAGGCAACATGGCAAGAAAACTACCCAGGTAAGGTACTAGATTGAGGATACCAGCCGTGATCCCCAGAGTCACAGCATATCTGAGACCAATAATCTTAAAGAAGATAATAAACATAATTGCCACGATAATAGCAACTGTAACCTGCCCTCTAACATAGTTTGACAACTGTTTATTAACATCTGACAAAACTTGTCCGACAGGTTCTTTTAACTTGTTTGGGATAAACTTAGTCAAATAGTCTCGTAGACCTTTCCCATCTCTCAAAAGATAAAAGAGCATGAAGGGTACGATAATAACCGCAACAATGACCTGGGAAACGCTACTGATAAAGGCGCTAACCCAGTTAACAGCTTGAGAAGAGATTTTGCTGGCCCACATGGTCGCCTCACTAGAAACATTGGAAAGAACCTGCTCCAACTGTGGTCTAAAATCATCTGGCAAGCGTTTGGTTACAAGGTCATTGATCACCTTATCAGCATCTTCCAGGTATGTCGGCACATTCTTCGCAAAATTTAAGACTTGACGTTGCAGATTAGGAATTGCGACTGCCAATCCCCAAATGATAAAGAGTCCGATAATGACAAAAACAATACTAATGGCAAGAACACGATTGATCTTGTGCTTCTCCATCCAGTCCACAATCGGATTGAGGAGGTAATAAAGTAAACCAGATAAAATAACTGGCAACATGACAACCCCTAAAAAGTCCAATACCGGTAAAAAGATAAAACTAATCTTACTTAGAATAAAAATGTTTAGCCCCAGTAACAAGGTTACTAAAAATACAGTGATGGCTTTATTATCTAAAAACCACTTAAAAAACCAAGATAGGCTAAAATGTTTCTCTTTATGTTCCATAAATACATCCTTTCTGTCATTCTCTCATTATACCATTTTTAGACTAAAATAACTCTTTTTTAAAGTGCTTACATGGATGAATCTGATGCTTCATGACTGCCATTTTGTGGTATAATGAACTTATCATTATTAAGAGGTATGGACATGAAAGAAACTGTTTATTTTGGAACTTACACTCGTCGCTTATCTAAAGGGATTTACAAGGCAGATTTTGATACAGAAACAGGCCAGCTTGCAGATCTTGAACTCTTTGCTGCTGAACCAAGTCCGACCTACCTTGCCTTTGACCAACAGCAACACATATACACCGTAGGAAGCCAGGATGGCTTAGGTGGAATCGCTGCATACAAGACAGATGGCGCTTTGCTAAATCATGTGGTTGAAGAAGGCGCTCCCCATTGCTATGTGGCAGTGGATGAAAAACGTGGTCTCGTATACGGAGCTAACTACCACAAAGGCCAAGTTCTAGTTTATAAGCGCCAAACGGATGGTAGCCTCATCCAAACGGATCTAGATCAGCATAGAGGACAAGGCCCTCATGAAAACCAAACTTCTCCACATGTACACTTTACAGATCTAACACCTGACCAGTATCTCGTCACCTGTGATCTAGGTACAGATGAAGTAACGACCTACGATGTTAGTCCAGAAGGAAAACTAAGTAAGCTCCACACTTATCACGGCCAAGCTGGAGCAGGTGCTCGCCACATCGTTTTCCACCACCACTATAAGATTGCCTATCTCATCTGCGAACTTAATAGCACTATCGAGGTCTTGATTTATGATGGGGTCGGTGAATTTGAACGCATGCAAGTCATTTCAACCTTACCAGATGGATACGAAGGCTTCAATGCTACTGCTGCCATTCGTCTTTCAAAAGATGGCAAATACCTCTATGCATCTAACCGAGGTCATGATTCCATTGCAGTCTATACAATCCTCGCTGATGGTAGCTTGGAATTATTAGAGATTGTACCAAGTCATGGTAAAAATCCACGTGATTTCGACCTAACTCCTGATCAAGAGTTTCTCATTGCTGTTCATCAAGATTCTGATAACGCAACCGTCTTTAAACGCAATCCTAAAAGTGGTCGTCTTGCAGAACTTTCTAACGACTTTCATGTCCCTGAAGCAGTCTGCATCAACTTCCCACATTAAAAAAAATGAACTTGAGTTTCAAGTTCATTTTTTTATAGTCTATTTCCGACATTGATACGGTTGATAGCACGTTGCAATGCGATTTTTGCACGACGCTCTTGGTCAATCAAATGCTTGTCATGGGCTTCTTCGATTTCTCGTTCAGCGCGAAGTTTTGCACGTTCAGCACGACTGATATCGATATCACGAGCACGTTCTGCTGAGTCTGCTACAATAGTAATGATGTCATTGGCAATCTCGATAATTCCTCCGTTCACTGCAATCCAGTTCACATGAGTATCATCATCGATACGTTTTACCTTCACTTCATCAACCGCTAAAACCGCAATCATATTTTCATGTCGTGGCAAGATCCCCATCTCACCATCCAGAGTTCGTACCGATACAAAGCTGGCATGGTGATCATAGACGAGGCCATCTGGTGTCACGATCTGGACAGTTAAATGAGCCATAGATCACCTCTTAAAATCCCATTTTCTCAGCCTTAGCAATGACGTCTTCGATTGAACCGACACCACGGAAGGCATCTTCCGGTAGATGGTCATGTTTTCCTTCAAGGATTTCCTTAAAGCCGCGAACTGTTTCCGCTACTGGCACATAAGAACCAGGTTGACCAGTAAATTGTTCGGCAACGTTGAAGTTTTGAGACAAGAAGAACTGGATACGACGGGCACGAGCAACCAAAGTCTTTTCTTCATCAGAGAGTTCATCCATACCAAGGATAGCAATGATATCTTGCAATTCATGGTAACGTTGAAGGACACGTTTGACCTCAGCAGCAACTGCATAGTGCTCCTCACCAACAATCTCAGGTGCCAAGGCACGAGAGCTTGAAGCCAACGGATCAACGGCTGGGTAGATACCCAACTGTACTAACTTACGTTCCAAGTTTGTTGTTGAATCCAAGTGAGCGAAGGCTGTTGCTGGCGCTGGGTCAGTGTAGTCATCTGCTGGCACATAGATAGCCTGGATAGAGGTTACAGAACCCTTCTTGGTTGATGTGATACGTTCTTGCAATTGACCCATTTCAGTAGCAAGTGTTGGTTGGTAACCAACGGCTGAAGGCATACGCCCCAAAAGGGCAGATACTTCTGAACCAGCTTGAGTGAAACGGAAGATATTGTCGATAAAGAGAAGCACATCTTGGCCTTCTACATCACGGAAGTATTCGGCGATTGTCAAACCAGTAAGGGCAACACGCATACGTGCTCCTGGTGGTTCATTCATCTGACCAAATACCATGGCTGTTTTCTCTATAACGCCTGATTCTTTCATTTCCCAGTAAAGGTCGTTCCCTTCACGAGTACGTTCCCCAACACCGGTAAATACTGAAATACCACCGTGTTCTTGGGCAATATTGTGAATCAATTCTTGGATCAAGACAGTTTTACCAACTCCGGCACCACCGAAAAGTCCAACTTTACCACCTTTTAGGTAAGGGGCAAGAAGGTCGATAACCTTGATCCCTGTTTCCAAGATTTCAGATGAGGTAGACAATTCATCAAAAGTTGGAGCTTTCTTATGAATCGGCTGACGCTCAGCGTCTTCAGCGAAAGGAGCATCCAAGTCGATGGTATCTCCCAAAACATTGAAGACACGTCCCAAAGTTTCTTTACCTACTGGAACAGAGATTGGACGGCCTGTGTCCAAAACTTCCATTCCACGAGTCAAACCATCTGTTGATTCCATGGCGATCGTACGAACCATACCATCACCCAACTCCAAGGCTACTTCAAGGACGATTTTTGTTTTTCTTTCGTCATTTTTGTAGACGACAAGTGCATTATTAATCTCAGGAAGTGTTTCCCCTGCTGCGAACAAGACGTCGACAACGGGTCCAATAACCTGAGCAATTTTACCTGAACTCATCTCCTTCTCCTATTCTATATAAGATACTGTCGGTTCCTAGCTCAACTAGGTCCTAATACTCTTCGAAAATCAAATTCAAACC